>JAQVQJ010000163.1 GCA_028701635.1 Clostridia bacterium
TAACCCACTTATTCAAATAAGCTCGGATTATATCTTCATCATTTTTGTGGGACTCTTTTGGATTCACTTCTAGGAATAGAATATCTAAATCCTCATATGTTTGTCCGGAAAATATTAAGCCATAATCACCTTTTTCAAATTTCTCTAACCAATTAGGATTATTGACGAAACCTTCTTGAGTGAATAACGTGTTGGTAGACCAAGTAGTTCTATTTTTAATTTTATCCAATGTTTGATCGTGATAAATGTAACCATCCGATACAATAACAAGAATATCACGATATGATTCATCTTTAGAAATACAGTATTGTTCAGCATCATATTTGAAAAATCTCCAAATATCTGATCCTGGATAAGTCTCATTTTTTAGGGTTAAATCAAATATTTCATTAAGTCCAGTCGAAAAATCCTTGGTAATGTTATCGAAAACCACTTTTTTCTGAGAGTTATCCATTTTTGATAAATCAACAGTAAGTGTTTTTGCAATATTATTTATACTCGCGTCCATTGGAGCAGGTGTAAAAATAATCTTTATTTTATCTTGTGATTTATATGCTCCTTTTGACTCCATATTCAATCTAAATATTTCTACAATATTCATAACAATAGCAATATCTCTTTCTTTTTGACATGGTTGCACATCCTGTATTAATCTATCAGATAAATCGAGCAATATTGTTATATTCAACTGTTCTACTTTTGGTTCTGTATTAGAACCTCCATTTTTATCAGTACTATTATTACATGATAATAATACAAGTACTATTGACGAAATTAATAATATCTTTTTCATAATTCTAATTATTATTTATTATATGTAACGATTTAATATTTTCACTCACAAATTTTTCTACTATTTGTTTTGCTTGATCCTGCACCGTTGAATCTTTTCTATCTGAATTTAACCACTCTAACCAACCATTTAGGAATTGATATAAAGATAACTCTAATTCCTTAGGTTTTATAATTTCAGAATGATTTATGAATGTATTAAATTTATTTATTTCACTTTCTTTTTGTGCAAGATTGTTTGACATAGTTAAAGTTTCATTTTCGTAAGTCTCAATTTCTTTTTGTATTTGGGCTTTTTCTTCATTTTGGTTTTTTGTCAATACAGCGATTCTGTCTAATTTAGCATATGATTCCATAAAATAATCAAAAACGAATCCCCAAATAATATAAACAACAAATCCCGCAAAAATAATTAGCCAAAAATTAATGGAATGAAAAGCAAAAGATAAATTATACTCTGGCAATGCCTCAAAACTGTTACTAGCTTTAATATTATAAATTTTCTCCGTTATTTCATATGCTAAAATACTATCAAATATAAAAGTAACAAGTATTAACATGGCAATCTTTGGTATCTTTGTCCATCCTTTCACTTCCTGAAATTTATGTATTAAATATCCTAAGCCAATAAAAACAAAAGGGATTGTTAATATAAGAACAAGCTCTGTAATGCCATCTTGGAGTCCTTTAGACAATGCTTGTGGATCAAATATTGAACTAGCAACTCCAATTTCATTAAGACTAAACTCTTTGAAAAATGCAGAAAATGAGGCAGAGCTGTAAAAAACGAAAAGATAAATTGTGAGAAAAAATAAGATGATTGCTCCTATAACAAAACCAGCTTTTCCAACTTTGTCCCCCAAATACTGTTCTGGATTTTCTCTTATATTTTTAATTTCATTATTACATTTTGCAACTTTTTCTTTCAAAAATGGTATTTTTTTATTTTGTATTTTTTCGATATTTGCAATTAATGAGTTTTTTTCTGATGTCAATTCATGAACTTTGTTTTTGTAAGGAATTTTTGCTTTTTCTTGTTCTTCCTCATTTCGACGCAATTCCTCTTTATGGTTTTCGTATATGTTTCTCACGCAGACTAATAGACCCGGTTCCTGTCCCCTTAGAGCTTTTGCTCTATCCCATCCCCAATCATACATATTAACTAACTCAGAATCTTTTTGCGGAATTGGCTTTTCGTCACTTTTTTTGTTTTTTAAAGTGAACAAACCTTTTGATATTATATTCATGGCTTATTTATTTAAGTTTTGATTAACAATATTAAATATCTCATGTTTAGATGTCCCTTTTTGAACTTCATTTATAAAAAAATTAGCAAGTTCTTCAAGATTTTCATCAGCGAAACCAAATTTAGAACAAAACTTTTTCATTATTTGAACTTCTGCAGGATCAATTACTTTGTCAGCATAAATCATTCTTGCAAAATCGAATAAATATTCAATTTTTTTTAAGATATCATCAGGCATTGTGAATCTCACATCATTTGGATGCAGAATTAAATATTCAATAGATTCTTTTGGGACATTGTTCTCCTCGCCAATTCTATAAAGTAAGTTTAGCTCAACTGTATCAATTTGACAGTCCGAGAGAGCAATTGAATAAAGGTTTAAAAAATGACTTTTTAAGTCATCGGTTATTTCTAACTTTTTCATTACATTGATGTTTTAAATGGTTAATATATGTTATAAATGTCTCTTTTTGCAATGAACCATAACGGCAGTCTGTCTAAAAACCCTTCAAAATTAGCAAAAATTGTTAATTACTTGGATTTTTGGACTAAAATAAAGAGTTTTAAGGGGATAAAAATTTTGCTGTATTCCTTGAGTTAGTTTTTG
>JAQVQJ010000164.1 GCA_028701635.1 Clostridia bacterium
AAAATACTTTATATCACAACAAGAAAAGAAAATAAGGATATTTTAGATTTATATTATGACAAAATTACAGAATATGAAATAGAAGATTATAAAATATATTCAATTTCAGTTAAAGAAAAAGTAAAAATAATGGACACAGGGATAACTATTAAAAAACACGAATACACCTCATATTCTTCCTCTTCTAACTATAAAAGTAATTATTGGGATTATGAAGGATATAAAAAAGAAAAAGAAAATAAAGAACTTTCTTCTTTTTTTGGAGTAAAAGAACAAACAGAAAAAGAGAAGAATAAAAAATTAGAAGAAAAAATAAAAAGTATTAAAGAGAATTATAATTTTACAAGAAAACAAAGGGATAAGTGCTTCTTTTGTAATGGAAAAACAAGAAACTTTTGTGAAGATATACAAGAGTTTGTCTGTGGAAAATGTATGATTAATCACGAAGAGTATTTAGAAGAGGCATTTTTAACTAAATATGAGGGGTTTTCTTACTCACTCCCACCAGAATATATAAATTAAATGATATTAAATACTGATTTAAGAGCATATACAAATTTAAGAGAGGCATATACCAATTTAAGTAAAGAAATACCTAAACAAAAAATTCTTTTAGGGCTTTTAAAAAGATTTTCTTTAAAAAAAGAGGAATATATTAATTGGTGTAAAGAAAGAAAAATAGATGAAAATTCAATTTGTTTTGAAACAATAGACGGTTTCTTTGTAGAAGAGTGTGGTATTTATTACCTAAATATTATCAGAGAACTATTTCACCTTTCGCCAAGAGAGTATTATATTTTTGCATACGAAGGGGGAATAGCATATATCAAAAGAGGAGAATATTTTTCTATTCCAATTACATTAAATGGAATTGGTTTAGATAAGGAAAAAATGATTGAAGAACTAAATATTAGAATAAAACAATACGAAGGAGAAATAATATGAGAGCAATAAAAACTTGTGATGAATGTGGAAGGAAAATGAGAAACCACTACACTTATAAAAATAAGGTTCTTTGTTGGAAGTGTTACAGAAAAAATTTTACAATATGTGGGGGAGTTTGTCAAAAGATAGCAATTAAAAAATCTTATCAGGTTTATCAAGTTAAGGATAATGAAAAATATTTTGGAATTGTTATAGTTCCACCATTTTTAATTGGAAAAGAAATACTCATAGAGCTTAAAAAGGAGGACAAAAAAAATGGTAAAAGAAAAATCTGTAAAGGGCTATGAATTTGGCGACAAATTGGTTGCTATTGGAGTAGATGGTTTATCTTGGGTATCTAAAGGAGATTGCTTATCTTTTATAAGATATAGTAAAAACTATGATGAAGATAAGGGTATTTGGGTAACTGCACAAGACGGAACACAACACTGCATAAGCGAAGTAAGAGTTGCAAGGTATGGTAATACCAAAGCAATCGCACAAGCAAAAGCAAAATCACCAAAATTACACATTGTGTTAGGTGAAGGAAGCAGGAGAGTTATCTCAGATAGAGTTTCTTTAAAGATTGAAGATGCTGAGAAATTAGCAAAAGAAAATCTTGAAGATGAAAATGCTTTGGTTATTTATGCACTAACTCCAATAAAGAGATTAGCAAAAGAAGTTATTGAAACTTCTGCTTAAATAAGCAAAATTTGTTTTTTTTTGTTTTTTTTGATTAGCCAAACAAGATGGCTTTTTTTCTTGTAACGGGATTGAAAGTATCCTATTTTTTAATTTGCCTAACATAAAGGCAAAATAAGGGGAGAGTGAAATCTCCTCTTCATAATCTATGGTATCACAAACAGAAGTTAGCAGGTTTATTTGTAGAAGTGGGGAACATAAAAATGATTATTACCTCATTTGTATAAAAGACGGAAGATTGGAAACACAGATAATTAAGAAAGAATTTATTCAAAAATTTGGAGATAATTATAAAGTTGAGATGGTTGATGAGATAATAAAAAAATTGAAATGACAAACCAAGAAGAACTTTATAATCTTATTGATAAATTATTTAGAAAGGCAACAATTCTTTCGCAATATTATAATGCAAAGTATGTTTCACTTAGAGAAGATTTATCAAAAGAGTTTTTAGAGAAATACACCTTTGAGTTTGGAGAGATTTAATACTTTCAACGATACTCTATGGTCGGTGTATTGAAGAAATAGGGTGGTGAGAATAGTGAATGCACAACCAACCACGATTTTGAAAGCCGTATCGGTTGGTATCTGTGGAAATCAGATATAAAAACCCGTTAAGATTAGTTGGGGGTAACTCCCCAACATTATATTAAAAATAGAAAAGTTTATAAATAAATAAACCTTATAAGTTAAATGAACAAAAGAAAAGATAAAATAATATACTCTCTTTGGATAACAAAGGAAGAAGAAAGGTTTTTATTAAATGCTATGGATATTTTAAAAGAACACGAATATAAAAAATTAGAACAAAAAATTGGAGAATTAATAAAAACATTATATTTTAAAAAGGAACTTGAAAAAAGATAATGGAAAAAATAAAACAAATACATAAGGAGAATTTAAAATTAATATCTGAGAATAATATCTGTGTTGGAGATATTTTTGAATTGGTTGTAGATTATAATGGAATTAAATCTGGAATGAAATTTAATATTAACCATATTCATAATTTATAT
>JAQVQJ010000165.1 GCA_028701635.1 Clostridia bacterium
GCAAGATTCGGGCTAAGTCATGTATTTCTTTATACATTCCCGTCGCCCTCACTTTCGAAAAAACAAAATCTGCAACCCTTTACCGCTTTGTTAATTTATAAAAGGAGTAACATTGAAGAAAGTAATTATAATTTTTGGGCCAACAGGCGTTGGTAAAACGAAATTATCGATTGAACTTGCCAAGGAATTGAATGGCGAGATTATTTCTGCTGACAGTATGCAAATTTACAAAGATATGAACATAGGTACTGCTAAAATTACAGTTGAAGAAATGGAAAATATCCCTCATCATTTAATTGATATCAAAGAGCCAAACGAAGAATATAGTGTTGGGGAATTCGTGCAAGATGCAAAGGAAAAAATTACTGAAATAACCGCTCGCAAAAAAGTTCCAATAATTGTTGGCGGAACAGGACTTTATATACGTGCACTTGTTGAAGGTTATGATTTTTTTGAAGTTGAAAAGAATAATGAGATTAGAGAAAAATACCAAAAACTTATAGAAGAAAAAGGGAATGAATTTGTATATAATATATTAAAAGAAAAAGATATTGAATGGGCAAATAAATTACACCCTAATAATATTAAAAGAATAATTCGTGCATTAGAAATTATTGAAATTAATGAAAAGTCACTAAAAAATACAGAAAAAATGCAAGAAAATAGTAAAAATAATGAAATTAATTTAAATTATTTAATTTTTGGATTAAATATGGATAGAGAAAAACTCTATGAAAGAATTAATTTTAGAGTAGAAAAAATGTTTAAAGAAGGGTTGATAAATGAAGTAAAAACTTTGTTAGAAACTGGAATAAAAAAAGATAGTCAATCAATGCAAGGAATTGGATACAAAGAAGTTATTGAAGGATTAGATAATAATTTATCGGAAAGTGATATAATGGAATTGATCAAACAGCATACTCGCAACTATGCTAAACGCCAATTCACTTTTATGCGTGGTATAAAAGACCTAATTTGGATAGAAGCGGGAGAAAGTGAAAAAGAAAATATTTTTAAAAAGGTAAAGGATTGAAATGAAAGAATATAATTATAGATTGGCAACAATCGAGGATTTAAATAATGTTTGGGATAAAGAAATAAAACAAAATTCTGATGACAAGAGATATATAGAATGGAAGAAGACATTTATTAAGAATAATGTTGAAAACAAGTGTAAAAGTTTTGTTATCTCACAAGGAAATAAAATTATTGGACAAGGGACGCTCATATTATCATCAGATTGTTTTGATCAGAAAGGTAGATCATCACTTTGTAATGGAAAGGATAAAGGGAATATAAGTGCATTGAGAATAGATAAAGAATATGAAGGACAGGGTCATATTTCTAAACTAATAAAAGTAATTGAAAATTATGCTAAACAGATAGGATTGACATATTTGACAATTGGAGCTGAAGCAAAAGAATCAAGAAATCTCTCTATATATTTGCATTGGGGGTATAACAAGTTTTTAATGTATGAGATTGATAAATCTAATTCTCTGATTTTATTTTATGGGAAAAAGATTAGGTAAAAATATATCTAGAAAAGTAAAGGAAATAAATTTAAAAAAATTAAAGGATTAAAATGAAAACAATTAATGAAATTGAACAAAAATTAGAAAGTATGTTTAAACATTATGAAGAAATTGCTCTTTATAATCAGGATAAAGTTTTGCGTGCTTTTCAAAAGAATAGAATTTCCACAAACCATTTTGCAGGAACAAATGGTTATGGCTATGACGATAAAGGAAGAGAGATGTTGGCAAAACTTTTTGCCGATATTTTTGGTTCACAAGATGCTATTGTTTCTCCAAATATAACCTGTGGATCCCATGCGCTTGCGATTGCATTATTTGGAATTTTACGTCCAAATGATGTGATGTTGGCAGTTACTGGAAAGCCTTACGATACATTAGATGAAACAATTTTTGGAGTTAAGGGACAAGATAATGGTAGTTTGAAAGATTTTGGCGTTAAGTATGAGCAGATTGATTTAAAGAACGACAAATTAGATTTGAAAAAAATTGAAGAAAGGGTTAAAGAATTAAAACCAAAAATGGTTTATGTTCAACGCTCTCGAGGATATGCTTGGCGAAATCCGGTGTCAGTCAATGAAATAGAATATGTTGTTAAAATTGTTAGAAAAGTATCTCCTCAAAGCTTTATATTTGTAGATAATTGTTATGGCGAATTTGTTGAAAAATTAGAACCAACAAATGTTGGAGCAGATATTGCAGTTGGCTCGTTAATTAAAAACCCAGGCGGTGGAATTGCTTCAACAGGTGCATATATGGTTGGCACAAAAAAAGCAATAGATTTAATCGCAACTCGTTTAACTTCGCCTTCTCTAAAATTAGAACTTGGCTCTTATGAAAGAGGATATAGAGAATACTTTCAAGGTATTTTTCTTGCTCCACATATCGTTTTACAAGCAATAAAAGGCGCATATTTACTTGGCAAAGTTATGGCGGAAAAAGGCTATGAAATCATGCCAAAGTCAGATGAAATTGCATATGATATTGTAAAGTCGATTAATTTTAATACAGCGGAAGAATTAATTTCATTTGTTCAAAAAATACAAAAGTTTTCGCCAGTTGACAGTCATGTCCTTCCACTTCCTTGGGATA
>JAQVQJ010000166.1 GCA_028701635.1 Clostridia bacterium
TTCTGCGGATTAAGGCCGCAAAGCTACGAACTCATTTCAAATCGCGGTTATCAAAGAACTTAGTTAAATTATATAATATTAATTAGTTACAAACTCAGATGCGAAAGTTAACGCATCACTAGTAATTATGGATTACTAATTAATGTAGATTCAATTGCCTCATTATACATCTGAAAAGTTTTAGCCCAGTCAGGCAGTTCTTTCAATATTCTACTCCCAATTTTAATTTTTTCAGTTTTTAATTCAATATCTGAATATAAACTATGTACTTTATTAATGATATCAGTGGCATTAAATGGATCAAAGTAGGTTGCAGCCTTTCCACAAACACCGTGAGCAAAATCAATATCACTAGTAAAAATTGGAATCTTATGATGCATCGCTTCAACATAAGTTCCTGAAAAAGATTCAAGCAACGTTGGCATCAATAGTCCGTCACATTGTTCATATAATGAAGGTACATGTTTCATTTCCACCGATCCAACGTTTATAATAAAATCAGTTAGATTTAAATTCTCAATTGTATTTAAAAGTAATTTAGCTCCCTTGTGTTGCTCCCTCTTTATTGTTATTATTAGTTTATAAGGTAACTTTTCTTTTTTTATTTTTTGTGCTATTGGGATAAATATCTCTAGGTTTTTATGGGGATAATAATGGGTTAAGTATAATAGTTTTATGCCGAGTGGAAGATTGAAATCGTGTTTGCTCTTGTTTGCTAGATTTTCCAGAGATACCGCATTAGGAACTATTTTTATATTTTCATTCTTATAGATGTTTTCCAATCTTTTTTTCATTGTTTCCGTCTGTGCTATAAGCAAATCGATATATATTATATTCTTTTTAAATAAGAATAATTTAGCCTTTCTGTTCAATTTGCTTTTATAATCCATCATGTTCCAAACTATACTTTCAGGATAAACTGCATAAGACCAGTCAAATAGAAAAACCTGTTTAGTTTTTGTTTTTATAGGTATATCCGCCAAGTTAAAAACAACATCAATACAATATTTTTTTAAAATTTTATTTAGATAGAAAGTATAAACAAACGGATACAATAACGTTTTCTTAAACAAACCAGGTATGTCAATCAGTACAATATTCTTATTCGCAAATTTTATATAATCTGCAGTATTTGGAGTAAGTACAAAATATTTATTGTAAGGCTCTATATTATTCAATAAAGTCAAATAGTTGGTAAAAATACTTTTACCCCCACCAGCTTTTGCGTTTAAACCATTTATGAAAATTTTTGCCATAGTTTTTTATTTTAAAACGTATTCAATAGCATCTATAAAACCCTGCGCCATATTATCAATTGTACAATGGTTACTATAATAACTATAAGAATTTTCCCCCATAATTCTAGCTTCATTAATATTATTACATAACTGTACTAAATAATCTTCAAGCTCTTTTTGATTTTTACAAAAAAAACCATTCCTTTTATGAATAATATTGTGTTTTTCTCCTCCACTAATAGCATCTGCATGAGTTATAAATGGAACTCCAAAACCAAGACTTTGAAGAACTGATAAACCTGCCTGACCATACGAAACAGATACGATTGTTTCTTGATAATATTTTCTTAACCTTTCAGGTTCATTTATTTTTCCAGTTAGAATGATTCTTTTTTTTAGATTTAAGTTATTTATTAGTTTTTCAATTTCATTTTTTTCATCCCCATCTCCAATTAAAACCAGATTTATATTTTTATCAACAGACTTAATTATATTGTTAAATGACATTATTAACACTTCTAATTGTTTTCTTTTATCAAAACTACCTACAAACAAAACCTTATTTTTAATTGGATTTTCAAAAGATTTTATTCTAACACCAATATCAAAAGTATTATTAGCAGTGAAAAGTTTCTTTGAATTTATTCCCTTAGACGCAAAACTTTTTTTAGTATTTTCAGTGTAGAATATATTTGCATTTGCTTTTTTTGCTAAATACACTTTAATTTTATCAATAAAGTATTTGCTAGTAAACCAAGAACCCCAAAAAATAAACTTTGATTTTTTATGATGGGCAAATAATGCAAAGATGTTATTAATCCAATGTAAATCTGCCATTGCGATTATTACATCGAACTCATTACTATAAGCTTTATTTAAAATTGATTTTTGAATTCTAAATGGACCAATACGATAAACTGGAACAATAATTTCTTTATATAAATCATTTTTGGAAATACTCTTTGAACCTGAATGTAAAATATTAACTTCGAAGCTTTGTGAAAGCAGGTTGTAGAGAGCTTTTCTATAATGTAAAATATTATTTTGAATAATTAATATTTTCATATCACTACTGTCCCGTTTAAATTCCGAAACAGTGATTTAAATTATTAATATATAGACTATTATAGGCGTACAATTTTTCAACGATTTGAATTTTTATATTTATGGCAGGGTTGTAATAATTTTTGCCATGAATAAAGGAAAAACAGTTTTTGCTCAACTTATGAATATGATGCCGGAATATGAATTTGATAAGTGCGTAGACAGGTACGGCGGAAATTACCGTGTACGCAACTTCTCTTGTCGGGATCACTTCTATATAATGAGTTTTGCACAACTTACTCAAAGGGACAGCCTGCGTGATATTGAAAATTGTCT
>JAQVQJ010000167.1 GCA_028701635.1 Clostridia bacterium
TTCTCATCATGGAACCATTCAAGATCAACTTGGTTAAAAAATGGATTATTTGGAATAGAGGCGTTATGTTTAAAAATTTTGTTAATTGATTTCTTAGATAGAAAAGAATGAATGACAAAAGCCCCTAAAAGGAGATACAGCCCAGATAGAACGAGAAGGCTACCAACGATGATTAAGAGAACAAAATACCATTCCATAATTAATTGGCTTTGTTAATTTTTTTCAAAAGATTCGAAATCCAGCTGTCATCATCGCTCTCAAAATAACGTAAAAATTTAAGAAGATTCGTGCTAGGTAATTGATTCAGGTCCTCAGAAATATTTTTTAAATTTTCTTTCATGCGATCGTATGTTTTATAAGTTACTAATCCTATAATTTCGTTAATCTGTTCGTCTTTAGCATCATAGTTTTTTATGCCTGTAAGTTTTTCCACAATCTTTCCGTTTTTTTTCTTAGATACATTTTTCAATTCAACCTTTCCAAAATGGGACAAAACAATTTGCAAAGTTACAGGATTACAAAAAATAAATAGGCCATCTGTCAATTTTTTGTCTCCACCAAACAGTTCGTCAGCAAATTTCTTTTTGATTTCCAGAAATTGTTGTGAGCCTTTATCTGTATCACAAAAAACAAGAACTAAATCATATCTGCCACTTTGTAATTTATCTTGATATCGAGCAAAAATGGAACCATTTCCTTTTGCATTTACACATTCAGAGAAACAATATTTCTCATTGTTTTTAATACATGGAAAATTCAAGATTTTATCCATGTATGGTTTTTCTTCATAGCCTTCACATACAATTAAAATATTCCATTTCCTATTGCTCATCCAAAGTTTCCTCTAAAACATCGAACAGTTCTGGGCTTGGAAGTTTTCCAAATCGTCCATGTAAATAATGCTTTCTAATATCTTCATCTCCTCTTATACCATCTTCATCTTTTGAAGTAATGTCAGACAAATGGACAAGTACACTTTCACCAGTCTTTTCATGAATATTTGTTAAGTAGATTTGATCTTTTCTAAATAATTTTTCTAAATCAAGCAAAAGCAAGTCATGTGTAGTAAATACTAATTGGGCTCTCTTATTCAAATCATTGTTAAAGAGAGAGATTATTGCACGGGTCAAAATGTGATGCAAAGATCCATCGATTTCATCGATTAGCAAAATTCCACCATTTTTTATGGCTTGATAAATATATCCAGATAAAGCAATGATTTTTTGTGTTCCTAACGAATCAAAAATAAAGCTGGGGACTTTGTAACCTTTGTGAACGCTATAAAACTTTAAGGTCTCTAAATTAGTACTAGGCTTTACAAAATTAGAAACATCAACATCAGTTTCAATATTATCGGAAAATCCAAAATCAGAAATGTGCAAATCGGAATTTTTGATAAATTCAGATATAAATTTTCTTGCTTTTAAATCATTTTTAATTAGTTCAAGAGTAGGACGAATGTCAAGAAAATGTTTATCATTTCTAACAAGAATAATTGATGAGGCAAATTCAATATAATCCTTTTGAGCTTGATAAAGATCAGGAAATATATCCTCAGCAAATTCAAGAGATTTTAAAATTGGTAGGGAAGGAGAAAACATTTTCATTAGTGTTTCTTTTCCAAAATTACCGGAACCATTTTTCGACCCACCAAAGATAACACCGTTTTTATCTTTTACGATAAGCGTTTTAGATGAAATCATTGAAGAATTTGAGGGTGCAACTGTTAATTTGTTTAGTTCTTCTCTAATGTATTTTTTTTCTTTATTGTCATAAGAAACATCGTAAGAATACATTCTATCTTTAATTATGTATTCGACCTTAAAATAAGTAACATTATTTTTAATAAAAGAGTTACACAAATCTTCGTGGCTTTCATTTAACATTAATGCTCGTAAATTTGCTAATGCTAGAATTAAGCAAGTTTTGCCTGTGTTGTTGGGGCCATAAAAGCCGATGGTTTTTAGCACTCTTTTTCCTTTTGTCTCAAATGTATTGCACAAAAAACGTTTGATAGAAAAACTCCCGGTAAAAGATATCTCAATTTCTTCTGCGAAGGTTTTGAAATTTCTTAATCTCAAACTTGTAATCATGTTTATTTCCTTCTTGTGGATAAATGATATCATCGTATTTAGATTAGTGCAAGTTTTTTTCACACATTTAAGCTTTTTGTTAATTTTTTGGCTTTTTTATTAAACGTTTTCATTTTAAAAAAATAAAAGCGTGAGGTTGTTAGATATCATATTAAAACAATTATGGTTAATCAATTTCTGTTTGAAAAAATGGATGGCAAAAGCACTCAACATAAGTAAATCCCTAATAGAATGAACAGACAACAAAAAACCGTTCAAAATTTACTTTTCTTATTAATTTAATCGCATTAAAAAAATCAGAAAAAGGATGCCAATAATGGCATCCTTAATTCTATTAAACCGATTGTTTATTTATCGTGGACGAATAAGGCCATAACTGCTTTAGCAGTATGAATACGATTTTCCGCTTCTTGATAGACGACTGATTGTGGTCCATCAATGACAGAATCTTCGACTTCGTTGCCACGGTCAGCTGGTAAGGCATGCATATATTTACATTGTGGTCCAGCGAGCTTCATCATCT
>JAQVQJ010000168.1 GCA_028701635.1 Clostridia bacterium
TTTGATTTTTTGTTTGTTCTGCATGCTGTCGGTTGTTCCTTTACAATGACTGCTAACGGATGGGTATATGCAAATGTGGGCGATTGCGGGCTTCAAACTTATCAAACCGTTACAATTTTAAAGCGGGCTACAGACCTTGATTTTAGTACAATCCCGCCCATTTTGTATATACCGTGTTGCCAACAGTTTTTATATCTCAAAGTATTCTTTTCTATTAATTTTATAAAAATCCAACATTATTGCTAAAACCCCTTTAATTTCAGAATCAAGTTCGGAGGGTTTTTTAAGTAATTGAGAAAAAGCTAATTGTTCAAAATTTTTTGCCCAACTAAATATCTTTTTTGTTGTCTCTGCTTTTGAATAAAACTCCTTGAGAATATCCATTTCTGTTGTGTCTAGTGACTTTTTAATTTCATTAACAGATATTTTTGAATCAGCAATTCTCACAGCCATTTCTATTGTGCGGTTGACTCCATCTTTTCCCAAATTGCCATATTTAAATCCATCACTAAGAGCTTCTTTTCTCTCATCTGATTCTAAAAAAGCAATATCTTTTAGTATATAATCAAGAATTAATAAACTATGTGAAAGTGTAACGTATGTTGCTCTAATTGCAATATCTTTCTTTTGCTTATCAAAACATTTACTAATGAAATAATTTAGTAAAATCAGTGTTGAATTATAGCCACTAAAATCGAGTTCATTTAATAATCTTGATTTTGAGGATTCATATAAATTATTCCAATTCTGATTACGATATTCTTTAAAGCTCTTAATTGAAGCAAATAACTTACTCAAATCTTCTTCTGACAATCTTTCATTACTACCTTCTGGTAATTTTTGAAGAAAATTACCATCAAGAATTGTCGTTTTATGTTTTAACCCATACTTGCGAACAACGTCTTTTTTATCTGAAGTTGCAACTACACAATTATCAAAACCTAGTAATTCTTGTAAACCTTTCGCCCATAAAATTCGCTCAAATGCTTTAGGTGTTTTTTTGTTTTTAATATCCACGTTTGTTCGAACTCTGTCTAAACTAGAAAACCTCCCATATAAGAACAAATCAATGTCCGTAATTTCATTGCTTTCAAAGGAATATTTAACGCCTCTGGCAACATAATAACCATTATTGAGGAAGTAAGTCCTAAGTTTTTCTTCCATAAGTTCTCCTTTTAAAAGTTTTGTCTGATTTTCCATTAGCTTCTCATTGTTCTTAAAAGTTCACCAACATTTTTATTTCCAGAGGTGTCTTTTTTCCTCCTATTTTTAGTCCTTACTTTTTCAGGGCCAGCATAGCTTGAAACATTAGAACTTTTCAAATCAGTATTAATTGTCTCATATTCTGCTAAGTCTCCATGTTCCAATACAGCTAAAGCTAATTGACCAATATCGAATTTTAATAATCGCATATAATACATGCCATACCCTGCACTTTCAAGTTGTATTACTCTGTTGAGTTCCAAAACCTGATAGTCTTGACCAATTGCAGTACACGGACCAACTTTACTACCTCTTAACAATTTTCTTAATGTATTTCTTAACATGGAATAACCTTGTATTTTACCACGACTATTTGAGCTGATATGCATTCCATACATTAAAGAGGCAATAAACGCTTTTGCTAAATCTAAAGCATCATCTTCAAATGGATTTCCAAACTTGGAAAAAGAAGATGGTTTAGTTATGAATATTTTTGTATGTGTTACATTGCTCACTTCATTAAAATCGTACATTGCAATTGCTTGAAGCTTATCTAGCAAATTATTACCTAAAATAGAGAGAGCCTTTTCATAAGTAATACAACCTTGTTCTGTTAATAATGCGTCAACTTCTGAAACTTTAGTCATTTCAGAAGATGAAAGAGAACCTAAAACTTTTGAAGTCTTTTCTATAGCATCATGTTTAAAAAGATTTCCATTAAAGTAGACTTTTTCATCATCGAAAACCTCATAATCAATTAAATGGATATCTTCTGCCTGTTTTAATAGACTGTCAGTTTGTTTGCTTGCAAGTTTATAGGTGTCTCCAATATAATCTTTTAAGATATTATCCTTAATTGGAGTATCAGAACTATAATTTGCAAGTTCTAGCGATGCTTTTTGGAAGTTGTCAGTTGTAGTATTGTTGAAAATGTCTGATGTGTGAGAAAGAACACTAGATGTTGTAATTCCCAATACAGTCACATCTCCAGTTTTAGAAGTATCTATCAATTGAGAATCTTCTAAAACGCCTTTTATTGCTGCTAATTCAACTTTCTTTATGTTAGATGCTTTCGCAATAGCTTCAACTTTATCCTTTGATAATGTACTTTCTTCATCGGATGCAGCTAGACTAGATAAAAACAATCCACATTTTCCAGCCAATTCTATATCTTCAAAGTCAGGAGCAATCGTAACTTCTTGAATTTTTTTTGTGTGGTGAATTAACCAAGCTCCTTCAGTTCTTTTCTCCATGTTCGTATGTTTCTTTAAATTGTTGGCAACATCTTAGTGTTTTATTCGCCGTTATAGCCCACCAAAGTTATTCAAAAGAAGTTGATTTACAAATTTTCACAAAGATTAATTTAATATGATATCAA
>JAQVQJ010000034.1 GCA_028701635.1 Clostridia bacterium
CTGCACCACCAACATAGTCTTTAGCATCAATAATTGACTCTGCCATTTCATAAGACATTTCACTATCTTTATTTGATAGCCATCTAATTTGTTCCTCATCTAGTTTTTGAAAGGTTTGACCATTTGATGGATCGTTAAGATATTCTCTATGTTGAACAAGCAATATTTGAAATTTTCTTTGACTAACGTTATTCCAAACTTCACCCTCTAATTTTTTTGCCACCTTTAAAAACCCATAAATTCTATCAGATTCTCTGACTGTAGTCGACATACTCCATAATGATTCCATTTAAATCTACCTTTCTTTAATAAAAACTCCTTACATTAGTATTATCGTTTTTTTGATTCTTGTAATCTTTTAAACAAGTGTGATAGGAGACTTAGTAAATCCAGACAATCCTTTTCAGTAAACAATCCAGATTGTTGTAAGTCTGTTATTTCTTCATGAGATAGTATATTTCTTCCGCCTTGAACAATTCCCATCGATAAATGTTTCTGCCCGTCTTCTATGTTCTCTAAAGTCTTTTGTGTAAAGGCGCTCCCATCTGGCTTTAGGAAGCCATCAACCACTGATAGCAATTGAGAAACACCAAATGAAGATGTCATTATTGGTAAATCATCCGTTTGAGTCGTTCCGGATTTTTGCTTAACTTTATTTTTATATCGTTTTAACGCTTCTTGAAATGCAATGTAATAATTTCCTTGTTCATAGTGTGTTTTTGAAGCATCTTGTATTTCATTACTTAGCATTCTGTAGTGATAATAAGTATATTCTGGAACTAGTTTATTTATATCTATCACAACTGAATCAAACATTTCATCCGTTATCTCAGGTTCATTAGACACTGATGTGATTATTCTTTCTAGTTTTCCCTTAACAGAATCAGGAACTTTCGAAAGCCAATCATTAACATTTATTGAAGTTCGTTCATTTATTTTCTCAATCTTATCCTTACTTCTTCTTGCACTCCAATCTTGAACTATAAATCTAAGTACACTTTGTAAAGTTAATTGTAACTCTAAAGTTAAATCGTTATCCCAATCGATCATTTGTCTATCTGTAGAAATATAATCTTCATTTTCATCATCAATGTAATCTGCTTCGATCCATCCTGTAAGATATGAAAAAGTATGCCCAGCCTCAGATAATCCAAAAAAACTGGCTTCGTTAGCTTGCCTTCCACGAGCATAGAGAGTAATACCTCTTAACTCGGGTTTCAACGGTTTCCTTGAAGAAATAATTTTCCCTTTTACAGAGTCTTTATAGGGGAAATCTGGAGTTTTTTGTTCAATAATTTCCTTAACATCCCACATATATTGCTCATCAATTCCTTCAATTCGGTCTTCTTTGGTTATTAATCTTTTCTCCAAATCATTTTTGGAGACAAAAACCTTAAAGTTTTCATCAAAAATATTAAATAATTTAGATAGAGATAATACTATTTGTTCTAAATTGAAGTTTGAAGTTCGTTTCAAATCTGAAACTGAAATTGATGTGCCATGAAATATTGATGAGTCAACCGTTGTAATTTCATATAATGGGTGATATTCACCCGATCTTTCATTCAATATTTGTTCCCAATTCATGGTAAATTTAACTAATTGATTAGAGCCACGTTTACAAGTATTTATTTCAATTGTTTTTCCAATACCAAATAAAGCAAGTTTTCCTAACCCTTTTCTACCTGTTATTTTACGATTTAATATACTAGGGTTATCATCAAAATCACGTCTTCTACGACCAATAACAAGAAAATTATCGTTAATTTCTTCAAAAGACATCCCATCTCCATTATCTGTTACTACTACCTTCTTATTATCGTCCGAATCAAATAATTCCACATTTACTTCAGTTGCATTAGCATCGTAGCCATTTGCAATTAACTCTGCTAGCGCAGATGGTAATCTGGAATACATTTTAATACCTAAATGTTCAATTGTCCTTGGATCAAACTTTAACCTTAAATTATCACTCATCGTATCCTAACCCCTTTAAATGATTTTTAATACTGATTGCAATTACTTCACCCAATCTGACAGGTACTGCATTGCCGATTTGTCTTGCTACATCTGTAATGTTATAATTTGAAGTTGGTACAAATTTATAGTCAGCTGGGAATGACTGGAGAATAGCTCCTTCTCTCAAACTAATTGCTCGATCTTGTTCTGGATGGCCGTATCTACCAGTTCCATATCTGTTAAACTGTGTCGTTAGTGTTGGAGAAACAGTGTCATACTCCATTCTGCCGTACACAGAACTAAAGGTTTTTCCTGATTCTCTTTTATAACAGGTAGGTAATAATTTTTCATCCCAATCTCTCCAAGTTCCACCAGGAATCGATGATTTTATTCTTTTTAGATTTACTGAATTTAAAGACGCTGCCCTATGTAGCGGATCTTCTTCATGAGTTTGCCCTTGTATTATCTTAGGTAAACTTCCTATTGCTTCTCTTACAGTAACTTTGTTGTTTTTATGTGTTGGCTCAATTAGCTTTATCTCACCTAATTTTGATGCCAATAATAGAAGTCTTTTTCTTCTTTGTGGAACACCGTACTCTGAAGAATCAACAACTTCATAACTAACATAATATCCACTTTCTTCAAGTTCTTTAACAAAATCTTTAAAGACTACTTCATTTCTTAATGATGGAACATTTTCCATTGATACAATTTCTGGTTTAACCTTTTCAATATGATCTAGAAATGAATATAATAAACCCCATCTAGATTCTTTTGTTTTATCTTGCTCATTCTTTTGCAGCGTCGAAAAAGGTTGGCACGGTGCACAACCCATTAATATTTTAGTTTTAGATTCTCCAAACATTTCAGAAATTTCTTCAGAAGGGTATGTTCCTACATCATGCAAAATGAATTTGGAATTGTTGTTTTCTGTATAAGCAAATTCACAAGTAGCATCTATATCAATTCCCGCCACCACTGGAATACCTGCTTTAACAAATCCATGAGTTAATCCCCCAATCCCACAGAACAAATCAATTGCTTTAATTGACACAATATAACCCCTTTCACCTTGTAACTTAAATCAAATTTTATATAAAAATAAAACTCCCCAAACTTTCCACTATTTACCCAATCCTTTAACTAGTTAAAAGGGGTATCTATTTACTCATTCAAGACATCATAAACGTACATTATTGACGTCATTAATCAATTAAACTAGATGTTTTTTCTTCTATAGAAAAATCAATCTGTTCAATCTTTAACTTAGACACTACTCTCTTCAATTTATTACTTGAAAAAATAATTCTTTGTTTCTTTATTTCTATATTTTCAATTTTTTCTACCCACGAAACCACATAATGATTTTTTGACAGTCTGTCTTCCTTATAATCACTTCGCATCTTATTAATGATATTAGTGAATATATCACTAACAGCAAAAAACAATCCAGACAAATACATTAATATTGGAACGGTAACATAAGAAAGCAGGGATGAATACAAATCATTAAACGTAACTAGATATAATGTTGCTGTAAATATGAATACTGCACCAATTATTTTTTCATACAATGCATTGCACTTTTTCTCTCTAACAATGGAATAGGTTGAAAATACTAATCCAATCATGTTTAAGAGTAGCATTAAAGTTATTGTAACAATAGTAAATAAAGGTAATTCATATCCAGATGGTCCTTCATACCAAGAATAGTTTGTTATTATTTCAATACCACTAAATTCATACCATGTACTAAATTCAAATGGACTCCCTGGGTTTTTCACAACATATATGTCTGCTTGTTCAATGAAGAGTAAAAAACTTATACTTACTAGTAAAATTAGACTTGTTATATGATACTTTACTTTTTGTAATTTAAAAACTCTTTTTAAAAACCTATACATAATACCCCTCCATGCTTTTATAATTTTAATACTCTTGCAATTATGTACAAAGAAGCCTTATCTGCCCCATCTTAAATTAACCTCTAAGATCTTCTTCATTACTTATTGACGTTATTATTTTTTGCAGCCTCGTAGAAAAGTTCATAACTTTCCTTTGCTTCTTTAGGTGCTGCACTTGTTAAATAAAACTTGTTTGTATTGTTATCAAAATAATACCATTTAGGATTAGTCATAAAATAGGGCCGAGATATCTTTATAGGTTCTTTTTCTGTAAATCTTTCTTCCCTATCCCTTACAAACTTCCAAATGAGATTATCCAACATCCTGATTGTAAATCTCTCATATTTGTCTTGTACAGTTGTCAACTGTTCTTTAAAGGCAATATTAAGTTTATACTCATCAAGTTTTCCATAATTTAAATACTCTTCAAAAAATCTATAAATATGTCTGTCTGGTTTAAACCTTTCAGTATCACCAGCAAGCATCATTAAGTATTCAAATGTGATTCCGCTTTTTTGCCCTTTTATTTGAGTAATCTTCTGTTTTAAATCTTCCTTATTAGAATACTTTAGTAAGTCTTCTTTGGTCTGAATTTTATGTTGATCAAGAATATTAATAAATTCTTTTACAGCTTGCGCTTTTAATATACCATTTGACGTTGATGTTCTTTGTCTATTTCTAAAAACTTCCTCAGCTAACTTAACATCCGAATATTCAGAATACTGACCAATAAAATCACTTACTAAAAACTCTTGTTGATTATATAAATCTATTCCAGTATATGAAGCAAATCTTTCTACTGTTTTGAATGTACTCTCATATTTAGCAGATATTGAGAAAACTGAATCAATAACTCCCAATACTAGACTCTTATAACCATATTCTTTTGCTTCTCTTAAATAGTTATCAAAATATTCACTTGGTAACACTTCTAAAATATTCTTTTTGTTATCCATACAAAACCTCACAAATACCTAACTAAGAATTTTAATGTCAATGACTGACCATCCAGGATTTTTTCTTTCTATTTCAGCAATCGTATTTTTTTGTTTATCAAAGTCATTTGTCCATTTGACATTGACTGCTCCACTAGTGACTGATGTGCTTCCACCACGTTTTAGTTTTACGTTATAATTCACACTTCCAGATGGCATTATAAAGTCTCTCCATTTCTTACTATAGGTATGTAATCTTCAATTCTCTCATAATACTCTGCTTTACGATAGACACCATTATGTTCTATCGCAACTTTTTTGGTTTTATGAAATTTGCCAATAAACTTGTATCCATTTCTTCCAAGTGGATCCTTTGATTTAGCAAAGACATATCTATCATGTTCAAACCAAGTTATTTCTTCGACGTAATCTTTTTGCACAATTTCTGAATATTCTTCATTAAATTCAAGAATTGTTCCATCAGTATTTAATCTGTTATTCCAATCCTTTGACACTGAATTGAAAATATTTTCACTCATAACTGCAAGTTTTGGAAACCATATTTTAGTTGATTGAAATTGAATGTTATTAGCTAAATTGGTAGGTAAGAAATAAGTTCGCATTCCTCCTGCTCCACCACCTTGAGTATAGCTGGTGCCTAACAAAAGATTACACGTTTCTACAATTGATCCAAACAAAACATCATCATAAATTGTTATATTATCTTTACCAGAAACATATTCATTCACATTTGTAATCCATGGTTGAACATGTGTCACTCTTATCTTTTCATGAATAAAGTCTACTACTTCACTAATCTGTGTCTCAATTTCTTCAAACGTCTTTCCGTGAACAATAATGCGTTTTTCCACATAATTAGATGTTTCATTGGTAACTATTTTATTGATTTCAAACCAAATAGCTTCAGTTCTATTAATATCATTTTGTATCTGATTGACATGGTGTCTTTCATCAATCTCTATTCCTAAATTTAATTGAGGGAAAAATAAATCTATAAAGTAATGTTCATTGTTTGTACTATTGAAAACATATTGTTGAGTTACAGGCTTAATATCATTATTGCCCACTCTATTCCAAATTGCATTTATTACAAAATTCTCATAATCTTTTCTTTTAGTTCTAGAAAGAGTCTTAATCAAGTATTCTGTTTTATTATCCATCAACAACACCCTTTCAATATATAAATAAAAATGATGGCTGTAGACCTTTTGTCCCATTTAATCACACCCATAAACGGAATAATCCAGATAATAGTGACCACCATCAGTTTAAATACCCGTCAATTTTAATACCTCTTGTAGAATCAATAAATTAAATCACATTTCATCTAAATAAATTATAACATATTTAACAAGCTAGAATCCAGCCCAAAGATGAACTATTACATAAATGTAACAACTCAAAACAACATATTTTAAGTATTATTCTTTCAATTCACTATTTTCAATTTTATATGAAAAACTGATTTCAAAAGTGATTCCTGCATTTAGTTTGAATTAGAACGGGAGCTTCTATTTACTTCATTTGAAGCTTTTTTAATAGAATCTATAATGTTCTTATAATATCCATTAAGAACTTCTGAATTATTTATAAATTCTTTAATAGGTTCAGGAAAATGTCTTGTGATGTATTTAAGAGAATTTATGCGTTTCAACTCTTTATTCAGGTCATACTTAGGCGGTAACTCTATATCTAATTTATAAATGCTATTTACAATTGCAATAAAAGGACCTTCCAAAAAAGTTACAAAGAACTTCATCATGATTTTATTAAATTCAATTGACTCAAAGACTTGAAATCTTTCTGTAAATAAGGTCATAATTCCTTCAAAATTTGTATGAGTAAACACATTGAGCGTTTCCTTTACTTCAAACAAATAATTGTTAGCAAAATCAAATTTTTCACTATCAATTTGAGGGTTTTTGTCTTTTATTCTATTCATAACTGTTTTTGGTTTATATGATTGATCAATAAAGTCTTTCATTGTGATAACACCGTCACCTATCCCAAGGATGGCTATAATATTTTCATGAACCTGTCTTAATAGAGGTGCGACGGTTACTATACTATGTTCTTCAATATCTTTATATGATTTGATGAATAGTTTTGCATTACTCATAATTAGTGCATCAACTAAAAAAGACTCTTCATCTTTCCAAGTTTCGACTTTTTCAAGTTCATTTATTATTAGTTGATGTTTTTCCACCTTAAACACTCCTCTTATTTTTCAGGATACTTCACTCCGTTTTTCTTAATTTTCTCTAGAATAATTGCGTTTATATCTAATTCTAGTTTTTCTGCTAAAGTTATTGAGTATATTAATATATCGGCCAATTCTTCTTTAACTCTATCAATATTATCGGTTTCTTCCCCCCACTGATAGAGCTCTAATAATTCTGCAGCCTCAATTGATATTGATTTTACGAGATTAGATGGTGTATGGTGCTTATTCCAACCTCTTTTATCCCTAAATTCCAATATTTCTTTTGCTGGAATGTCTTTGTTTATAATATTCTTCATTTTATTAATTTCCTAGTTCTTATATCTTATTTGTAAATTTAAAGTGAAAAAAATGTTTCCTTTTTCCTCAAACAAATCTAGCATTTTGTACCTTTTAGAACTAGGAGAGTCCAATTTACTTTCACTTATCAAATATTTTTGAACTTCTTCTTTGTAATATACAAGGTCTATAATACATACTTCGCCATTTTCTTTGACTATTAACAAACCGCCAGTAACGGTGTTAATTCCATTCCACTTATGACCAGGAAAGAAACCAAAAGAAATTGCATTTATTAAATCACCTAGTTTTTTCAACGCCATCGTTTTATCTTGAAAATCATTTGAGTCAATGAAAATAGACTTTAAATCTTTATTATTTTTTTGATATGAATAAAGTAGTGCATTACCTAAATACTTTGGCATATTAGAATCAACCATTTTCAAGTTGTACTCAAAGGATTCAGATGGAACAGAATCAAAACTTATGATTCCTCCTAATTCAGCTATTTTATTTATTCTATCCAATAGTTTTGTTCTTGTATCTATACTATTGATTTCTTTAATTTGATTAATGCTTATTCGTTCAACTTTATATTTAAAATTTGTGTTACTACTTGAATTTAAAATTGTAGCAGGACTTCCTAAACTAGATTTAATTGAGTAAGATAGTTTTGCTTCCTTTTGTTGTTTTGCATCGAGTACTATTAGTTCCACATCATCTTTTACTTTCGATCCTGTTTTAAAAACATTATTTTTGGAAAAACCATCAAGAAAATCTTTGATTGAAGGAATAGTAAAAGCTCCATTTTTTGCACCAGCCATCTTAATCTCTTTAATAAGAATCTGTCGATTAATATCAATTTCCTCAATGGTCATGTTGTTCACTTCTCTTCCATCAATAAAAATCATAACAGTGTCATTTATTAATTCATAACTTAAAGTAACTTTGGATTTAGAAATGATTTTTTTCAGCACAAACAAATTCTTTGCTTCTTCAATGGTTTTCAATTCGGAGTCAACGATATTCAAATTCGGTTTAACAAGTAAAAATAAAACAGCATATAACTCCGACCATTCGCCTCTGTTTAAACTTATCATTTGTCCTCCTCCAACGATTTAATCAATGCCTGACCGACAGCTTGTACAGCTGGAACTGCAACTGAATTTCCTAATTGTTTCATTGCTTGTGTGTTTGAAACTGGAAATTCAAAATCCTCAGGAAACCCTTGCATTCTTCTTCCTTCTTTAACGCCAATCCTTCTTTCTTCTCCATCAACAATATATCCATCCCAATTTCTTCGATCATCAATAGGTGAGCCTCTGCCTCCTACTCTTAATGTAAATCCAATATCCCTATTTACTTCACCTTCAAAAATATCACTCATCTTTAGTTTCAATTCTATTGGTTCTGGAAAAGTAAAATCAATAGTTTTATCTCTAAAACCAATCATAAACATCCTAGGTCTATGCTGAGGAAGTCCAAAATCCGATGCCTTAACTATTTTATAAAAGAAGGAGTACCCTAATTCTTCAATTGTATTTTTTATTACTTCAAAAGTTTTTCCATTATCATGATTCAACAATCCCCTAACATTCTCTAGGAAAAACGCTTTAGGTTGTTTTACCTTTAAAATTTCTGCAACATTAAAAAATAAGGTACCTCTAGTATCTTCGAACCCTAGTTTAAATCCCGCTTGCGAAAAGGGTTGACAAGGGAATCCAGCACATAAAACATCATGATTTGGGACTTTATTCGGATCAAATTTTGTGATGTCGCCTATAAACATTTCATCTTCAAATAATTTGGGAGATATTTTGCTATAGTTTTGTTTGTATGTTTTTCTTGCAGCATCGTCCCACTCAGAAGCAAAAACACATTCACCACCTATATTGTGCATAGCTATATGGAATCCACCAATTCCAGCAAATAAATCTATAAAAGTAAATCTTGATTTTTCTTGTTTGATTTCAGGTTTAACTTGCAAGTCTTCTCTCACACCTGTTTGTTCATTCATCATATCTATATTTTTCACTCATTACACTCCTCTTCAGTACAATTTTATCTCCTAAGAGTTGAAATATCTACTAGATAAAATTATTAATTCAAACTTCTCAAACTTTCCACTATTTCCCCATTCCTTTAACTAGTTAAAAAGGGTATCTATTTACTCATTTAAGATTTCATAAACGTACATTATTGACATAATAAATTGTATCATAAAATACCCTTTTTTGATAGCCATATATCAAACTTTTACATATATGTAATTATGTATTCAAAGCCGTTATTTAAGGTGAAGCCGTTAATCACGCTATTCTTCGTTTATAAACCTTTTATAATATTTTGTGACTAGTTCTTCGTGTTTTTCTAAATCTTGCTTAAATCGTTCAAATAAGTATGCTGCAAAGGTTTCTGCTTGTTGTTCACTTAAGTAGGTATGCCAAGTATCGATTGAATCATCATAGTTTTCATCTTTAAATTCATGTTCTAAGGTGTTTAATTCATCTTCTGAGAAGATATCTGACTTAAGTCCTAGAGTTCTTCCAACGAGGGCTTGTTGTTGAACTGCGTGGAATGTTTCATGAAATGCAGTCTTAATGATTTGTTCATTAGTCGCAATCTTTATCCAGTTACGATTGTACCTAATGACAAAGGTATCCTTTTCAAAGAGACCAGAATGGTTAATTGATTTAAAGATATTTCCATTGTTTATAAATACCCATAGCCCTGGATCTACATTTGTTACCTCTCTTGCGAAGTTAGTTGCTGAAATGATTAACTTTTCTTTGAAGTTATGATTTTCTTTATTCATGTAAGAATCTCCCTATTTTGTTATAGCGATTATACTACATGACGTCGCCCATTCCAAAGGAATATTTTATTTCACGCTACATTTTTTATTAAATTCTGTTCGTATCTTCTTCGTTTCTTCACCAATGTATGCAAAGAAATATTTATCGTAGTAAAGTTCTTGTCTAACTGGGTCGT
>JAQVQJ010000169.1 GCA_028701635.1 Clostridia bacterium
GCATTGTTAACTCCATATATGAGTTGCTCGGCTAAGCTACCGATTTATGCAGTTATTGGAGGGGCATTTTTTGGAGCATCAAATGTTCTTATAATTTTTGGGCTTTATATTTTAGGAATGGTAGTCGCACTACTATTAAGTTTATTTTTAGAGCAAAAATACTTAAAAAGTAAAGAGCAATCATTTATTTTAGAATTTCCAGCATATAGAATTCCCTCTTTAAAAAGAGTTATTGGCATTTTATGGGAAAATCTAAAGCTTTTCTTAATAAGAATTGGAACACTGATTTTTGCTCTCAATATAATAATTTGGATTTTACAAAGTTTTTCTTTTAAGTTAGTTTTTGTTCAGTCAACTGGAGGCGTTAGTATTTTACAAACATTGGGGACTATTTTCGCCCCAATTTTTGCGCCATTAGGCTTTGGTAATTGGGGGGCAACTTCCGCTCTAATAGCTGGATTGGCAGCGAAGGAAATGATTGTAAGTTCAATAGCCATGTTTAATGGAATTAATATTTTTGGGGATAGCATAAAAAATCAAACAATGAGATCTATTCTTATCCCTGCTTCCGTGGTGTTTTTTACTCCGGCAAGTGCACTTTCATTTATGGTTTTTTGTCTTTTATATTCACCATGTATTTCAACGATATCGGTTTTTTCAAAAGAAATAGGCAAAAAGTGGACTATTTTAGCAGTTATTATTCAATTTTGTATTGCATATATTCTTGCATTAGTTCTTTATAATATTTATCGGCTTTTAGAAATTTGGGGAATTTTTAATGTTTTTATATGCTTTTTAGCGTTCTTTATAATAATCTTTTCATTACTTTATTTAATTGAAAGAATTAAAAATAAAAAAGAATGCGAATATTGCACACATTGCAGAAAATGTAAAAAATAAGGAGAGGAATAAAGATTCTTCCGCTTTGCTCAGAATGACAATAAGGTTGAGATTTCTCCATTCCGCTTTGCTCCAGTCGAAATGACACAAAGATTAATAGATTAAAGATTGATATTAAATTAAACATTTGCTATAAAAATCTTGTTGTGCTATATTATCACAGAGGTAAAAAGTGAAAAAACCATTAGTTGCAATAGTTGGAAGACCAAATACAGGGAAAAGTACTTTTTTCAATAAGATTGTTGGAAAAAGAATTAGTATAGTTGATAATACTCCGGGCGTTACGCGTGACAGAATTTATGCAGATGCGGAATGGTGTGGACACGTTTTTACATTGATTGATACTGGTGGACTAGATAATAAAAGCGCAGATGTTTTTCAAAAAAACATTCGTAGCCAAGCTCAAATAGCTATTGATTTAGCAGATGTAATTCTCTTTATAGTTGACGGAAGAGAGGGAATAACTCCTGCAGATCAAGAGGTTGCCGATTTATTGAGAAAAAATAAAAAAAATGTAATTTTAGTTGTTAATAAGTTAGATAATTTTGAAGTTGAAAATTCGTATGAATTTTATAAGTTAGGGATTGGCGATCCATATCCAATTTCTTGTGAGCAGAGCAAAGGGCTCGGAGAAGTTTTAGATGCCATTATCTCTTTTTTTGATAATAAAAATGCTTTTAATGAAGATGAAAATGATATAATTAAAATAGCTGTGGTTGGAAAACCTAATGCAGGGAAAAGTTCTATAGTAAATAAAATTCTGGGAGAAGATAGAGTATCCGTTTCTGATATTGCGGGAACAACAAGAGATGCTATAGATACGCATTTCAAATATATGGACAAAGATTATACTTTAATTGATACTGCTGGTATGCGTAGACAGCGAAGTGTTGAAAAGGTAAGCGTTGAGGGGTATAGCGTAATTAGAGCAATGGAAGCAATAAAAAGAGCTGATGTTGTTTTAATTGTTTTTGATGCGAGCGAAGAAATTAGCGAACAAGACGTTAGAATCGCAGGATATGTTCATGAAGAAGGAAAGCCAAGTTTAATTTTAATGAATAAATGGGATTTGGTTGAGAAAGATGGGCATACAATAAACGAATATAAAAAGATTTTAGAGTCAAAGTTATCTTTTATGGACTATTCTAAGCCTCTCTTTGTTTCTGCTTTGACAGGTAAAAGAGTAGAAAAAACTATGCCAAGTATTTTAGAGGTTATTGAAAATAATAGAAGAAGAATTTCTACTGGGACATTGAATGATGTTATACAAAAAGCTATTTTATCGCAAGAGCCACCTTCATATAAGGGCAAAACACTTAAAATTTTATATTCTACACAAGCAGAAACATGTCCTCCAACATTTATAATATTCGTTAATAATTCAAATCTTGTGCATTTTTCTTATGAAAGATTCTTAATTAATAGAATTAGGGAAGCTATAAATTTTGAAGGAACACCTATTAGATTAGTCTTTAAAAATAGAAAGGAGAATGATTAATGGAATGGTGGAGATATGTTATTGTTATAGTAATTTCATATTTTCTAGGTAATATTAATTTTGCTCGCATTCTTTCAAGAAAATATAAAGATGATATAACAAAAAAAGGGAGCGGAAATCCTGGCACTATGA
>JAQVQJ010000170.1 GCA_028701635.1 Clostridia bacterium
GCGTCAGTTCAAAAAAGAAAAAACCGCTTAATATACCCTGAAAAAAGCAAAACCCCAAGCATTTGGGGTTTTGCTTTTTTTGAATATTTTTGGTATTATATCTTTGCTGTTTTAAAAACAAAATAGCAGAGATAATATTCCCCGGTAGCTCAGCGGTAGAGCAGAGAGCTGTTAACTCTAAGGTCGTAGGTTCGATCCCTACCCGGGGAGCAGATAAATTTGGTGAAAGAGACCGACCCGCGTCTGGGAAGGTCGCTTTTGCCGTTACTTATTAAATTTAGAAATTAAAGCCAAATAATGGTTTTTCGTGAGTAAGAGTTGCAATAATCTCTTCGTCCGTAAAATTAAAGCTATTTGGAACATCGCTCTTAATTACACTAATTGTGTATTGAATATCATTTAACTTGCAAAATTGTCTAATAATGTTAAGAAAATTTAGTTTAGGAGTGTTACCCCAACTCTCTAATAAACCATCATGATAAGCAAACTTATAGAACTTATTATTTTTGTAAGCAGCTAAGACTGCAAGCACAAATGAGGCACATTGAACTTTTGTTGCTGTATAACCCTCACCTTGTCCAGTAAGTTGATCTTCATCTTTATCATCTAGAGTTATTTGAGTAAAATCTGGGTTGCCATCTTGATTTGGTTTAACAACAAGTATCGCTGTATGATCCATTGTTTGCTTAAAAATATCTGTAAAAATTGCTTTAATATTTTCAAAAACTTCACTACCTTGATCTATAACTTTCTTAATTCTATTAGCGACTTCTTTTGAATCAAGTTTAAGTTCATCAATTTTTCTCTCATAGTTTTCTGCTGTTCCGAGTGATTGAAGTTTAAGTTTAAATTGAGTTATTTGTTCATCTAACTTAAAAACCTCAGCCTGAAATGATTTGTATTTTGAAAAAGTATCAGTATCACGCAAAAAGGCTAGCACCTCTTCTTTTTCTCTATTTAATTTTTGTAAATTGTTTGATATTTCTTCCAAGTTTTCAATATTTCCTGCAAGATCTTCTTTTAGATATTTAGCTCTCTCATTAGAAAGACTTTTATTGAACTCAAGCAACTCTTCATAATCTTTTTTAAGTTGTGTAGGAAAGAAGATATTTGCTTGCTCAAAAATTTCTTGAATTTCTTTTAGATCAAAAGTCATATGACTTTCAAGAGATTCTTTTATTCTTTTTATTTCATACTCTAATCTATATCTCTCAGAATTTAATTTGCTGATTTTTACCTCAGTTTCTTCTATAAGTTCCTTGCTTAGATTTTTTTCCCTAAGATAAAAATCGAACTTATTTAATTCAATTAAAATAGCTTGTTTCTCTTTCTCTTTTTCTGCTATCGCACCTTTAAGGTTATATGAATCGCTTGTAGAGCTTTTTTTGTTACCTAAGATAGTTTTAAGTAATGCTGAGTTGTTCTTTATTTCAGATTGTATTGTATACTTTTTCAATACAGCTTCCTCGTTATATCCCAACAAGGCAAAAAGTTGAGGCTTCCAATAAAGATCTAAGCTGCCTTCAAACTGCCTCATTTTAAATAGATCCCCGTAATCTTTTTGAGTTCTTAGTAGGTAAGCCAAAAAGTGGCGTACATTTTGGTTTTGCAACACACTAAAATTAAGATACTCCTCAAGTATAGTAACCGCGTCTTTACCCTTCTTTGTTTGAAGTTTTACATCTTTATGATTCCATTCATCTGTTTGTGAAAAATCTTGATCTGGAAAATCATGTTCTTTAAAAGAAACCATTGTTGCTGTACCCACAGCTCTTTTTATTGTTATATAATTACCATTACTTAATTCAATTTCAAGGTAAAAAACCCAATCCTTAAACTTATTCTTATGTTTTGAGAGAAAGTGATTCTTAGTTAACGTTTTTAATAATAAAAAATCAATGAGATAAACCAATGATGTTTTACCTAGGTTATGTTCATTTTGATCCGTTTTCTTGTCTTCAACATCACCATATATGATATTAAAACCACCATTAAACTTTATTGGTGTCATTAATACATTATTTGAATATATTTTACTTAATTTCATTTTTATATTCGATAATATCCGTCTTTTGATGATATTCGACTTTACCTAACAAATATAGAAAGCTCAAAGTGGGAAGTATAATCTTCTTTGATTCAATACCTTTTTTCTGAATAATTTTATTGAATAAATCTGTATAAGTTAGTGTTTTATTTTTCTTAAATATCTTTAAGACCTCACAACTTATTGCAGGCAATGAAATATCTACATTCATATATTTTGTGGGTTTTAACATATTATTTTGGGTTATTGCCTATATCACAATTAAAATACATATTGTGTAATATAATTAATAATTTTCTATCATCTATCTCATTTCTATTATCATAATTTATAACTTCATCAAAAACAAAGCCAAACAATTCACCTATATTTTTAAAATGATCAGGGTTTTCTGAATAATTCTTTTGGAATGCTTCTGTAATTGTAAAATACTTTTTCTGGTAATCACTATTTATGGGATTACTCAAAAATGTCTC
>JAQVQJ010000171.1 GCA_028701635.1 Clostridia bacterium
AGTATAATAAAAAAAGAGATTTTAATAAAACACTGGAGCCTAAAGGCATTAAAAAGCCTTTAAAAGATTTATCTAAGATAAAAGATATGGAGAAAAAATCAAAAGATGCTTTACAGTTGGTTGTGCAACATCATATTGCACGCAGAGGTCATTTTGATTTTAGGCTAGAATGGAAAGGTGTTCTTTTAAGTTGGGCTGTTCCAAAGGGACCATCTTATGATTCTGGCGATAAAAGATTGGCAATACAAGTAGAAAATCACCCTTTGGAGTATAGAAATTTTGAGGGAACAATTCCCAAGGGTGAATATGGCGGCGGAACTGTAATGTTATGGGACGAGGGAACTTGGCAGCCCCTAAATGATGTTGACGAGGGATTAAAAAAGGGAGTATTAAAGTTTGCGCTTAATGGTAAAAGGCTTATGGGAAAATGGTCTTTAATTAGATTAAAGGACAAGGAAAAAACTCAAAATAACTGGATTTTAATTAAAGAAAAAGATGAATACGAAAAAAAATTAGATATATCTAATTTCAAAACTAGCATAAGAACAGGACGAACAATGTTGCAGATTGCAAATAATGAAAAAACCGTTAAAGATCCATTAAAACAAATCGAAAAGCAACTTGATAAAGCGGATTATAGTAAGACTATTTATATAGGTGAAGTAAAAATAACCAGTCCAAACAAGATAATGTTTAAAGATTCAGATATAAAGAAAATAGATATAATAAAATATTATGTAAAAGTAGCAAAAAGAATGTTGCCACTCTTAACAAATAGAATCGTTAGTCTTGTGCGTTGTCCAAAAGGAATGTTTTCAGCATGTTTTTTTAAAAAACACCCAGATATTGTAAGCGAAGGGATTGTTCCAATAGTGATAACAAATAAAAAAAATGAAAAAGGTGAATTCTTTTTTATTGATAATATATATGGGGTTATTTTTGAAGCACAAATGAACACGATTGAATTTCATGTTTGGGGAAGTAGTGTGGAAAATTTGGAATATCCAGATGTTATGGTTTTTGACCTTGATCCAGATGAAGGAATGGATTTAAAACAAGTTCGTCAAGGAGTCAAAGATCTTAAAAGGATCTTAGACAAACTTTCATTGACTTCTTTTTTAAAAACTAGCGGAGGTAAAGGGTACCATGTAGTTGTTCCATTTAGACCCTCTGTAAGTTGGTCCAAGTTTTATGGGTTTTCAAAAGACATAGCAAAAGCTATGGAAAAGAATTGGCCAGATCGCTATACAAGTAACATAAGAAAAGTTAATAGAAAAAATAAAATCTTTATAGATTGGGAAAGAAATGGCAGAGGGTCCACAAGCGTTGCACCATATTCAGTAAGGGCTAAAAAAGGTGCGCCAGTTTCTATGCCAATTTCGTGGAAAGAATTGGATACTATTGCACCACAAGATTTTAATATAAAGAATTCCATAGAAAGATTGAAAAAAGCTGATCCATGGAAAAACTTCTTTAAAGCCAATCGAGATTGATAAAATTGAAATTTTTTCGCAAAAAAGTTGTCAACTTTCAAATTTTATTTGAATATAATAAAATAATATGATACAATTTTTTAAAAATTGGGAGAAAATATGAAATTTAAGGAATTCGCTACTGATAAACAATACTAAGAATAAAAATAAAACAAATTAAATAGAAAGTGCTATAATTAAAGCATGCCAAAATGTGAATTATGTCCAAGAAAATGCGGAATTGACAGAGATAAAGATAGTGGCTTTTGCGGAGCAAAAACGCTCAAAATAGCAAAAGTAATGCGACATTTTTGGGAAGAACCAATAATAAGCGGAAAAAATGGTAGCGGTGCCATCTTTTTTTCGCATTGTTCATTAAAATGCTGTTACTGTCAAAATTATAAAATAAGTCATGAAGGATTAGGTAAAGAAATTTCAATAAACGAATTAGCAGACATTTTTAAACTTATAGAAAAAAGTGGAGTTGAGAATATTAATTTAGTTTCGCCAACGCATTATACAAATGAAATTATTGAAGCACTTAGAATATACAAACCGAAAATCCCTATTGTTTGGAATACAAGCGGATATGAAAATGTGGAAACAATAAAAAAGTTAAGGAACTATATTGATGTTTATCTCTGTGATTTTAAATATTTTGATAATGAATTAGCATATAAATATTCAAGTGCAAAAGATTATTTTGAAGCTTGTACTTCATCACTTTTGCAAATGCGGAAGAACCAACCACAAGATATAGTTGAAAACGATATGATGAAAAAAGGCATAATTATTAGACACCTTATTTTGCCAACTCATACAGATGATAGTATAAAGATTTTTGATTGGATTAAAAGTAATTTAGGTAATAAAGTTTTTATTAGTTTAATGAATCAATATCTTCCTTGTTTTAAAGCAAAAAATTACAAAGAATTAAGAAATAAAATTAAGCCATTAGAGTATAAAAGAGTTATTACAGCTGTTCAAGATATGGGATTTGAAAATGGCTTTCTACAAGAAAAAAGTAGTTCTTGTAGCGATTTTATTCCA
>JAQVQJ010000035.1 GCA_028701635.1 Clostridia bacterium
CCTTATCAGGGTGGTGCTCTAACCAGCTGAGCTACAATCCATCGTGGTGGAGATTATCGGATTCGAACCGATGACCCCCTGCTTGCAGGGCAGGTGCTCTAGCCAGCTGAGCTAAACCCCCACGATTTTTACGCCTAGTCATATTACCATTAAAATGGCTTGATGTCAACATTTTTTTCGGAAGAAGTTACATATTTTTTATTTTTTTATATTAATATATTTTTAATTTAAAAAATAAATGTTGTATTTGTTAAAAAGTGTGATATAATAACTATGGAAAATTAAAACAAAAACCTTAAATTAATCTAAATTCTCAAATTTACAAATAATTCAAGTCTTTGATTATTTTCCAAAATTTAATAGGAGGATACAATGGAAGACAAGAAAATTGTTTGTAAAGATTGCGGAAGCGAATTTATTTGGACAGCTGGCGAACAAGAGTTCTATAAACAGAAAGGTTTTGAGAACGAGCCAACAAGATGCCCAGGATGCCGTAGAGCAAGAAAACAAAACAGAAGATATAACTAGTTTATATTTAAAAAAAAGAAGTGCGATGTAAGTCGCATTTTTTTATTTTTCAGATAAAACGGGAATAATTTTGAATATCAATTCTGGTTTGGAATATATCTATATAGTGATATAATAAATTTGTTTTTTTAGAAGGGAGTAGTAAATATGCAAAAAAGATGGTCAAGAAGAATAACTTTGTTTTTAATTTGTTTATTTATAGGTTGGTTTGGAATTGATAAAATATATATGAAAGGGACCTGGAAACTAGCGTTAGTTAAATTTTTATTAATATTTGTTGCTGTTGGCATTATTTGGAATTTATATGATATGGTCTGTGCGTTGATTGGAAAATATAAACTAAATCCTCTTGATTAGACTGCATTGACTGCTGAAAGCATAAGTTCGTTGACTTTTCGGTTAGTTAATTTGTACATTATAATTTTGCCATCTCGTTTTGAGGTGACAATATTTTGAGTTTTGAGATATTTTAGTTGATGACTTATAGTTGTTTGATTAATCTGTAAAATTCTAGAAAGGTCATTAACACACATATTGCACATGGCTAAACAAGAGATTATTTTTAATCTTGTTCCATCGGAAAAGTTTTGAAAATATATCGCTAATTTATCTATTGATTTATCTGGTGGAAGATAATTTAGTACCTCTTTTTTATTTCTCTCAGTTAGTAATAAAAATCTACTATCCATAGAGCTCCTTTAACAAAATTTTGCAACACACTCATATATATTCCTGTAATAAAGAAATTCTAAGATACAAAAGGTAAAAGATACAAAATGTTTTTTACATTTTTTTGACATAAAAATAATCTTTTTATCAAATGAGAGAGGTAAACTATGAATTTTTCAAATGAAATACTTTTAGTTATATTGATAGGAGTAGTTTCTTCCGCAACTGATACGGATTTAGCCAATAACACAAATATGTTACTTCTTTTATTATTAGTACTACTTCAATCCGGATTTTGTAATTCTTTTAATCAATGTAACTCTTGTAATCAATGTAATCTCTGTAACCAATGTAATACTGCCTGCTGTGGAAATAGAACAAGCTTTTTTATGTAAGAAATATTTTTAACTTATGGTAATTTATATAGTAATTTTATTTTGGCGCATTAATTTTAGTATCAATTTCGACCGAAGCGAAGAGGGGTAAAGAAATTTTATCAGTACATAATGGTTAATTTTCCGCATCAATCTTAATAATATTCGATTCTGTAATTTTTTCAGGAATATCAGTAGAGCTGATGAAAGTCTGAGTTAAAGAACAGAATTTTAGTAGTTTTGTTCTTCGAGAAAGGTCTAACTCGCTTAAAACATCATCTAATATTAAGACTGGGAGTTCCCCGGTCTTTTCTCTTATTATTTCTAATTCCGCTAATTTCATAGATAAAGCTGCTGTTCGTTGTTGTCCTTGTGAGCAGAAATTCCTAACATCTATATTATTTATTAATACCTTTATATCATCTCTATGAGGACCAATAGTTGTGTAGCCAAGCCCTAAATCTTTTTCAAAATTCTTTTCATAGAGTGAAAGAAAGCTTGCTTTTAATTCTTGTAATTTTTCTGCTTCAATAATTCTATTTTCAAATTTTAATGAGCCATCATATTCAACGAGTAAACTTTCTGATTTACTTGTTAAAAATGAATGACTTTTTTCTGCGTATGGTGCTAACAAAACTATAAAGTTATTCCTGAAAATTGTAATCTTAGCAGAACACTCGGCTAATTGTTCATTATAAATACTAACCATTCTTTTTAAATCTTCAAATTTTTCTATATTTCTTTTCGTATCTTTATTTTCTTTTAATAACTTGTTTCTTGAAGATATTATTTTTTCATACTTACCAAGTAGGTAAAAATATTCATTTGAAGTTTGCGAAATATCTATATCCATAAATCTTCTTCTATCTTCGGGGCTTTCTTTTATTAGTTTTAGTTCATCTGGCGCAAAAAATACACAACGAAATTCTCCTAAAAGTTCACCCATTCTTTTAATAGGCAACCCATTTATTTTAATTGTCTTCTTTGAGGATTTAAAATAATAAATTTCAATTTTAGTGTTCCCAAACTTCTTTTCAACTTCTAACTCTATTTTTGCGTGATCCTCGCCCCATTTAATTATATCGTTGTCCTTGTTAGCTCGTAAACTCCTTCCTATGGCGCAAGTAAAAATTGCTTCAAGTAAATTTGTTTTTCCTTGTGCATTCTTTCCAAGCAGAATATTGGTAGTTGCAGGAAAAGCAAAAGTTTTGCTTGAATAGTTTCGATAATTAATTAATTTTATGCTTTTAACTTTCAAGTTTTCTCCATTAGCTTAAATATTTATCCCTATCTTCACTTTTTATAAAATTAATAACCTTTAAGTTTTTTATTATTACAATTATATTTGCTGTTATGAGCGCAAATATTAAGCCTATACGCCAAACTTTCATGGTTATGTCTGTCATACCAAAGAAGCCTGGTAAAAACATTCCTAAGGTAAGTATACCAGTTAATGAAAATATAACAACTGCAAGTCTAAGCTTATTGTATGGGAAACATAAGGATAAAAGATTTAAGTAGCCCACAGTGGTTAAAATAATTATTGCCAACGTGCTAGTTTCGGTTGGTGTCAATATTTGAGATTTACCCAATATTAAAATGAGTGCAACATTAACAAATATTAGAAATCCATAAGGAAGTGCCCTTCTAAGCACGAAAGGAATAAAGTTATCTCTAATTAAATTCTTATTAGGGAGTAATGCAAGAATGAAACTTGGTGCACCAATTACAAAGAACTCAAGCAAGAACATTTGTGTTGGTTCGAAGGGATATCCGACTCCTATAGTTAAAACAAATATAGTTAATAGTATAGTGAAAATTGTTTTCATTAAAAATAGAGTTGATGACTTCTGCACGTTATTTATAACTCTTCGCCCTTCTTCTACTACACTTGGCAAAGATGCAAAATTTGAATTTAAGAGAACTAGATGAGAGATGTTTCTTGCTACTTCGCTTCCATCAGCCATTGCAATGGAGCAATCTGCCTCTTTTAAAGCTAAAGTATCGTTAACTCCATCACCAGTCATTGCAACAACATTATTTTTTTTCAAAGTTTTTATAATAATATGTTTTTGTTCAGGAGAAACTCTGCCAAATACAGTATATTTATTTGCTATTTTTCTTACTTGTTCAGAAGTCATTCCTTCTAGATTAATAAAGTTTCTAGCATTTTCAACACCGACTCTTTCTGCTATGTAGCTTACTGTTTCAGGGTCATCACCTGAAATAATCTTTATTTTAACATCATTATCTTTAAACCATTGTATTGTTTTTATTGCATCTTTTCTAATTGTATCTTCAATTAAAATTAAAGCGATTGTTTCTAAATCACTTGGAAGTTCTTCGTTTTTCATCTGATTTTTTGAATAAGCAAGTAAAAGTACTCGGTAGCCGCGATTTGCCGACTCTTTAACTTTTTTAGAGATTTCTTTAGACATTTTTGCTTTAACGTATTCGCTAGCGCCTATCACATAAGTTCCTTCATGTTCGAATGAAGTGGCAGTATATTTTCTATCGGAGGAGAAAGGAATATTTTTAGACATTTTAAATGGAGATTCAGTTCCAAAATATTTTACTAATGCCATGGAAGTGTTGTTATGAGTTTCTTGCGCTTTAACAATACTGGAAACAGCATTTCTAATATCTATTTCTGTTTTATGATTGTAAAGGATAACTTCTTTAACTGACATTGTTCCATCGGTTATAGTTCCTGTTTTATCTAGACATAAAATATTGGAACGAGCAAGCATTTCGATACTATAAAGATTTTGCACTAAGGTTCGCTTTTGTGCTAACTTTATTACTCCAACAGTTAATGCTATTGAAACTAAAAGAAACATTCCAGCTGGTATCATTCCAACCAAACTTCCGCATGTTTTTGCTACAGCATTACTTAAACTACTCCCGCCTGTCCAAAAATAGATATTACAGAAAGTTAAAACTCCTATTGGAAGAATAAAAAGCCCTATCCATTTTATTATCTTATTTAAATCTCTAAAAAGATTTGATTTTGGTTGTTTAAATTGTTTGGCTTCCCTTGCTATTGACTGAATATAACTTTCTTTTCCAACTTTGTTTACTCTTGCACAACATTTTCCGCTTGTTAAGAAACTTCCTGCAAGTAACTCATCGCCCTTTTCTTTTCTTACAGGACTGCTTTCACCAGTTAATAGACTTTCATTAACTTCAACAATACCTTCCAGTAAAATGCTATCGGCACAAATTTGATTTCCAGATGATAGAATTATTATGTCATCTAGTACAATTTTTTCTGAAGGTAATTCTATCTCTTTCCCATTTCTTATAACTTTAATTTTTGGGGCAGTCACAAGGGAAAGTTTTTCAACTACTCTTTTCGATCTTATTTCTTGAAATATTGCTATTCCAGTATTAAATAAAATAACAACCATAAATAAAAGGTTTGAATAAGATTTAACTAAAAGAAGGGCGACAAATATTCCAAGCCATAACATATTAAAAAAAGTGAAAATGTTATTAACAAAAATACTCAAATATGATTTTGAGGATTTTTGTTTCATATTATTTACTAAGTTTTGCGATACTCTGTTCCTTATTTGATTGTCATTAAGTCCTGTTTGACAATCCGGCATATATCTTTCAATTTTAATTTCTTTTGTCATATTGTTATTATTTCCTAGTATTTAATTTTACTATATTTTAAGCATTTAGAGCAAATTAAATAACTATAATTTTTTGGTATTAAAAAAGAAGGCCATATTTAGACTTCTTTTTTTATTTATTTTATAAATTTAGTAATGTCACTTACAGTTTTTATATTTACTGCTTCTTCATCTGAAATAGTTATGCCAAACTGATCTTCAAGAGTCATTAACATTTCAACCATATCTAATGAGTCTGCTCCTAAATCTTCAACTAATTTAGACTCTGGCTTGATTTTATCTTCTGTAATATTTAGTTGTCTTGATAAGACCTTTTTTATTTTATCTATTGCCATATATACCTCCGCAGTAAATTAAGGTTATTTTATCATAAATCTTAACATCTTGTAAACAAATTTCGATTTTTATTTTAAAAACGAGTATAGTGTGTTAAAATCAATGTGTGAATTCAAGAGTTAAAGAGGTTTTAACATTTTTAAGAAGCAAGTTTCCAAAAGCAGCTTGCGAATTAAATTATAAAAGTAATTATGAGCTTCTGGTGGCGGTTATTTTATCTGCTCAATGCACGGATAAGAGAGTAAACTTGATTACAAAACAACTTTTTGAAAAATACCCAACCGCTAAAATAATGGCGAATGCAAATCTTTTAGATATTGAAAACGAAATAAAGTCTTGTGGCTTTTATCACAATAAAGCAAAAAGTATAATTAGTGCTTGCAAAGATATTGTAGACATGTATAATGGTGAAGTACCTAGCGAGATGGATAAACTGATTAAACTAAGAGGCGTAGGAAGAAAAACTGCAAATGTTATCATATCAGTTGGTTTTGGCGGAGATGCAATAGCTGTTGATACTCATGTTTTTAGGGTTTCAAGAAGGCTTTTATTAGCAGATGAGAAAACCCCGGAAAAAGTGGAGTTACAATTACAAAAAGTTATAGACAAAAAAGATTGGACAGAAATGCACTATTTAATGGTGTTATTTGGAAGATATATATGCAAATCGCAAAGACCACTTTGCGAAGAGTGTAAACTAAAAGATATATGTAAATATTATCAAAATCGAGTAAAGTAAAAGGGGAAAATATGTTTTTAGATGTTGCGAAAATTAAAATTCAAGCCGGAAATGGCGGAAATGGCAAAGTTTCTTTTATTAGAACAAAAATGACTATGAATGGTGGCCCAGATGGGGGAAATGGAGGCAAAGGCGGAGATGTTTATTTTATTGCAAAAAACAACCTAAATACGCTATATGAATTTAAATTTAAAACTAAATTTAAAGCAGATAATGGATTAGATGGAGAAAGCAATAATAAGGCTGGAAAACATGGTAAAGATCTTTATATTGCTGTTCCTGTTGGTACTATTATAAAAGATGCAAGTTCAGGAAATTATTTGGCGGACTTACTTGAAGAAAATAGCTCAGTTAAGGTTCTACGAGGTGGTAAAGGCGGTAGAGGAAATACTTTTTATGCTAATGCAACAAGACAAGCTCCACATTTTTCCCAAGGGGGAGAAAAAACACAACAATTTGAAATTATTCTTGAATTAAAAACAATTGCAGATGTTGGGTTAGTCGGGTACCCAAATGTTGGTAAAAGTACTTTATTATCTACTATAACAAATGCAAGACCTAAAATTGCAAACTATCATTTTACAACTTTAACTCCAAATTTAGGAGTTGTTGAACATCATGGAAATACTTTTGTTATCGCTGATATTCCGGGATTGATTGAAGGGGCAAGCGATGGAGCTGGTTTGGGCTATCAATTTTTAAAGCATGTTGAGAGGGTTCGTGTAATTTTACACATGGTTGACATTTCTGGAATTGAAGAAAGAAAACCCTTTGAGGATTATATTAAAATAAATAAAGAATTGGAAAAATATAGTAAAATTTTGGCTAAATTGCCACAAATTATTGTTTTAACAAAAATAGATTTAATAGATGAAGAAAACTTAAAGGAAAAAACGGAAGAATTTAAGACTAAATTGAAGAAAGAATTAAAGGATAAAAAAATTCTATCAATTTCCGCTATCACTAATAGGGGTTTAGAAGAATTAAAAAATGAAATTTGGCAGTTATTAGAAAAAACACCAAAGCCAGAACCTGCACAAATTGAACCCTTTGTTCTCGACGAAAGAGATACAAGAAGTATCCAGATTCAGAAAGAGGGAGATAATATTTTTAGAGTCTCCGGTGGACTTATTGAGGAAATTGCAAGGAGTGTAATACTTTCGGATATGGCATCTTTAGCATATTTTCAAAAACGATTAAAGAACGATGGTATTTTAGATAAATTACATGAAGCTGGGGCAGTTGATGGCGATACAATTCGCATTAAAGATGCCGAGTTTATATTGACGGATTAGTACTATTTCTTATTAAAATTCATAAATATTTGTATGGATTGTATTCCACCTGAAAGAATGGTTCAGTTGGCTACTCAAATTGCTATTGAACTAGCCAAAGGGAAAGATATAGAAGAAATAAATTTAGCGAGAAATATTGCCTCGCTTATTTCGTCTGCGCTTCAAGTAATACTTAGTCAAAGATGTATTAATGAAAGGAAAAATAAATCAAAAAAAGACCCATTTATTTTTAAATAAATGAGTGAGAACAAGATTTCTTCGAAGTCTGGATTGCCACGGCGCTTTACTCCTCGCAATGACGAGTAAAGCGCCAACTAAAACGGGCTTACTAAATATTATATGTCATTCTGAGCGAAGCGAAGAATCTTCGACCCCAGCGAAAAAGATTCTTCGCTTCGCTCAGAATGACATAGTACACACAAAGTTCGGAAAATTATTTTGAAAATTAAATAAAAAAAATAATGAGATGCTTTACTTGCAGTCGTATAAATTTTTGCCAAAAGAAACTTCAACAGGAAGTGGAACGGAAAGATTTGCTACACTTTCCATTGCATCTCTTAAAATTTTCGATGCTTGCTTTATTTCATTTTCTGGACAATCAAGAATTAACTCATCGTGGATTTGCAATATAAGTTTTGTTTCCATTTTATTTTCTTCTAATTGTTTATTTACATTTATCATTGCAATTTTAATAATATCGGAAGCTGTTCCTTGTAAAGGCATATTCATTGCTACTCTTTCACCAAATTTTCGAATTGAAAAATTTGCAGATTTTAATTCAGGGATATATCTTATACGACCGAATAAAGTAGAAGCATATCCCCTTTCTTTAGCTAATTCTATACTTTCACCAACATATTCTTTAACACGAGGAAAGACTTCAAAGTATTTAGTAATATATTCCTTTGCTTTAGCAACACTTATTCCTAAACTTTGAGATAGTCCATAATCGCTTATCCCATAAATAATACCGAAATTAACAGTTTTCGCAAGTCGGCGTTGCGTTGAAGTAACAGAATTTAATGGAATGCCAAAAATAGAAGAAGCTGTGCGAGTATGAATATCTTCGTTTTTTTCGTAAGCACTGATTAAATTTTGGTCTTGGCTGTAATGTGCCATTAGTCGTAGTTCAATTTGATTATAATCCGCGGAGACAATATTTCCATTTTCAAATCTTGATATGAAAACTTTTCTTAATTTTTTTCCTTCATCATCTCTAATTGGTAGATTTTGAAGATTTGGTTCAGTTGATGAAAGTCTTCCAGTTGCGGTTTGCGTTTGATTGAATACAGTACGAATATAGCCATTATTGTTTTTAGCAATCTCGCTGAAAGACTCTACATAAGTTGTCAATAGTTTTTGTATTTTTCTATAACGAAGTAAATAGGGAATTATTTCGTGTTGATTTTCTAATTCTGTTAATACATCAACATTCGTTGATAATTTTTTATTATTTGTTGCTTTTAATCCTAATTTAGTAAACAAAATATTTGAAAGTTGTTTTGGAGAATTTATATTAAACACTTCACCAGCTAAATTTTGTACATTTTGGGAAATCATACTTTGTTCTTCTACTAAGCTTTTTTTCAATATTTCCAGTTCATGAATATCAATTAACATTCCACTATTTTCCATTTTGTAAAGAACATTAACCAAAGGAAATTCAATATTATTGTATAAATCATAAACTCCCATTTCTTTCATCTTTGAAGTTAAGTCTTTTTCAATGTAAAAGAATGATGGGCAGTCTTCTATTTCGCTCTTTTTCTCTTCTCCTAGTAAATATTTTGCTAGGGTAATATCAAATATGTTTCCAGCTATGTCAACATTAAATTTTTGAAGTATATGTTTATGTTTCTTTAAATCCAAACATATTTTTTGAATAGTGTTATCTTCAAACACTTTACGAAGAGTGGTGAGTGCGTGTTCTATGGAAAAACTGTTTGAGAACATAGATATTTCTTCTTGAAACTCATACACAGCATTTGGAGAGCAAGCAATGCTTAAACTTGAAGAGAAGTTAAATGCTATTCGTTTTTCTTCTTGAATAAAACCAACAAGTTTTTCTAAACCTTCTTGTGAGTTGATTTTAATTTTTGTAAAAGTTTTTGTTTCTTCATTAGTTAAGTCAATGACTTTATCTTCAAATATGTCTTTTCTTCGTAAAAGACTATTAAAATCATATTGTTTAAAAATATCAAAAGTTTTTTTAGTATAGGGAAATTCATAGGTGCAGTCTTCAAGTTTAAATTCAACATCAACATCTCTTTCAATCTTTGCCAATTTATAGGAAATTTCCGCCATTTCTTTACCGGTTATTAATTTTTCTTTTAATTTACCGGATATTTCTTCTATGTTTTCATAGACACCTTTAAGCGAACCATATCTTTGAATTAAATCAAGTCCACCCTTTTCACCAATTCCTGCAATACCGGGAATATTATCGGAAGCATCGCCTCGAATAGCCTTATAGTCTACTATTTGTTCGGGAGTTAATCCCATAAGTGCATTAAGAGCCTTTCTATCAATCAATTCTATTTC
>JAQVQJ010000036.1 GCA_028701635.1 Clostridia bacterium
GAAGTCTTTATATAACCCGTGTAGATAATTCCTTCTTTTTCAAACATAATTTCATGGAATGTTTTTGCTCTATCGTAGCCATCGATTATTTTTATTTCCTCAAATCTTTCTAGATTTACTTCATCTCCACCTATAAGCATCTTGTCTTCTTCATCTAGCGAATTAAATACACTTGCCACATTTAGCGTTTTGGCATTTGGGTCTAACATTTTAATTAGAGATGTTATGCTTGCATCTATAATAAAGTCACTAATTACAAAACCACTTATAACTTCTCCATCTCTTTCTAAAACTGCATCAAAAAATTGAAAACTACAGTCATCTCCTTGTATTTTTTCTCCGTACACCCTTAAAATTTCACCAAAAGATAAGGTGGTAACAATACCTGTTTCGCCTTCTTCATAATTTAATTTTGAGTCTTCATATAAGTAACATTCTGTAATAACTTTAAAATTATTTATCTCTACAGCATAAACTTTTTCTAGGTTGAATAGCGGAAGTATAAAAACAAATAAAATTAGAATTATAAAAAATTTCTTCATAGAGATATGATAGCATATTTTACATAAAAAAAGCTAGATTTCTCTAGCCTTTAATATTTTTTGTTTATTCTTCTGTTGAATTGATTTCATCAATTTCTGCTTTAACTTCATTGTTTTCTTCAATATTTTCTTGAATAGTTTCTTCAGTATTTTCAGTTCTCTTTGGAAGTATGACTATAAACCTATTTGGCTCAATCCCTTTACTAATTGTTGTAACCTTATCCCCTTCTTGTAGTGTAGTGTGAATAATTCTTCTTTCATTAGCGCTCATAGGTTCTAGTTTAATGGATTTATTTGTTTTCAAAACTTTTTCTTCTATTCTATGTGCTAATCCTTTTAAGGATTCTTCTCTTCTAAGACGGTAATTTTCAATGTCCAAAACAAGTCTTTTCCTTGATTGCGTTGCATCATATTCTATAATTGATGCAATGTATTGAATAGCATTTAAGCATTCTCCACGATAACCAATCAAATCTCCAGAATTTGCCCCGTTAATAGAAATATTAATAGTCTCGTCGTTTTCTTCTATAGAAACGTTTGCTTCGATACTAAGCTCCTTTAAAAGCCCTTTAATAAATTCTATTCCATTAAGTCTATCTGTTCTTTTTACTAAGTCTTTTGTATCGGTTTTTATTTTAGTTTCTTCAACCTTCTGTTCTTTTTCAATTTTAATTTCTGGATTGCTTTCTTTTGGTTTTTCTTCTTTTAAATCTGCAAACATAGATTTAATATCTAATTTTTCGTCTTCATCAGTTATTTTTTCAATCTTTTTTTCTTTTTTCTCGTATTTTTCTCTACAATCTTCTGATATCGTAACTACTACTTTTGCTTTTTTAAAGAGTCCGCCCTCTTCTAAAATTTTAATATCCACATCTTCTCTAGGTGCTTTCAATTCTAAAAGTGCACTTTCAATTGCTTTCTCTACATTTTTTCCCATTGCTTCTATACTTAACATTTTTACCCTCCTTGTAATATTAAATAGAAGGTGGTAATCCACCTACTATTTTTTTCTTCTATATGCTGTTGTTGCTTCTAATTTTTTAACTTTTTTCTCATCTTCTAATTTGCTCATTTTTTTAATACCCCAGTTAAATAATGGAGTCATAGCAAGTCCAAACAATGAACTTACAAGAATATATAATGCAAAAACTGAGTTATAAGTAATTGTAATATATCCCATTAATCCACCGAGAATAACAACCATTATCCAGCCACCGCTCGTTGGTATTGCTGGTGCTTCAGGATTAATATCCGCTTTCTTTTTCTTAAACTTTAATTTTCCTTGTGCTGCTAGAAGAGAAAGTGATGTTGCTATAATTGCTAAAAATGGAATTATTAAATACCCATTTGTTACATTTTGCCCTTCAACCGCTGCCATTACGTTCTCATAATTTACTTTATCTGTTGCTTTTTTTTCTTGTAATCTAATCTTAAATGTTTCTACTTCGCCTTCTGCCAATTCAGTTTTATATGTTATTCCTGCCATAGAAACAAATTCGTCAAAGGTACTAACTGATTTAGTCCAAGGATTGTCTGGTTTCCAAACATTTGAAACCCAAAGCCAACTCTCTTTAACTTCATTGTATTTTGCTAACACAGCTTCATCAATCTCTTCTTGACTATATCCTTCATCGAAATATTCAATGTATGTCGCTTCCATTTCTTGGTATTGATATCCAACCTTATACGATGCCATAGAGTTTAACCCACCGAATAAAGATATAAAGATAAACAATGTTAGTCCTAAGTTAAAAATCATAAAAAAGCATGAACCACCTAAATTGTAGCTATTCTTTTTATAGACTTCGCTTATTTTTTGATTCATTACCTGCTTATTATTTGCATATTGCCTTTGAATTTTATCAACTTCTGGTTTTATAATTGCTTGCATTTTAGTATTTTTATCTGTAAGTTTCTTATTAAAAAAGTCAATTGGTGATAATACCAACTTTAATAGTATAGTAAAAACTATTATAGCCCAACCGTAGTTTACAACCCACGAGTTAAACCATATAATAAGTGATTCCCAGACTCCTGTTGGAACAGTTATTGCTGCCGCCCCCAATAAATAGTTTGATATCTTATTTATAAAAGCCATTTAATTTCTCCTTTTATATTTTCAGGGATTGGGTCAAATCCCCCTTTACTCCCCGGTCCACATCTTACAATTCTTTTTATTCCTAGATATGTCCCTTTAAAAATGCCAAATTCTTTAATTGCTTGCACCATATATATTGAACATGTTGGTGTAAATCGGCAACCTTTGGGCAAAAGTGGACTAATGCATATCTTATAAAAATAGACTAATCCTAAAAAAATCAACTCGAATGGATAGGTTATAATTCTAATAATTTTCATTATATTTTGCCTTCTGGCTTGTTTTCGTCTTTGCTTTCTTTTTTGTATAATCCGCCTTTTTGTAAAAGCTCGATTATAATTTCTCTGAGCATATCAAGATTAACTTTGTCAATTCCCTCTCTAGCAATAAACACATAGTTGTATCCGTTATTGATGTTTTTTAATTCTAATCTTGTAGCTTCTCTAAGGTATCTTTTTACTTTACTTCTAATAACACTATTTCCTATTTTTTTACTTACGGTAAATCCTATTTTAAATGGTTGATATTTTGTTTTTAAATAGCTAACCGACAATAATTTACTATGTTTACCTTGCCCATGTTTATAAATGTAAGTAAATTGACTATTTTTTTTCAGGCGATTTTCTTTTGGTAACATATTCGCCCCCTTTTATTATGCAGATAATTTAGATCTGCCCCTATTTCTGCGTCTTTTAATAACATTTTTTCCGCCTTGTGTTTTCATTCTCTGACGAAATCCATGAACTTTACTTCTAGAACGCTTTTTTGGTTGAAAAGTTCTTTTCATTTTGCCTCCTTTAATTCACTTGTTTAAGTATAAAACTTATAAAGTCTATTGATTATATATTAATCAAGTCTAAGTGTCAAGCAAAGTATTCATTAAAAAACAACTCTTAAATGTTCTATTTTTTTTTATTATAAAATTAAAACGCCAACTCACTTGCATTTTTGTGGATAACTATATATAATTGTTTATAAAATGATAGGAAGTGAAAAATGAAAGACCTTCAAGAAATGTGGAAACAAGTTCTAAATAAAATAGAAATAATGGTTAGTGCCGTTTCTTTTGAGTTATGGATTGAACCTCTTGAGGTTTTAGATTTTCAAAACTCTCAAAAACTAATTTTAGCTGCAAATACTGAATATGCTAAAAAACAACTAATAAAAAGACATACTGAACAATTAAAACAAGCAATAATTGAAGTTTTTGGCGAAGAAGTTACTTTTGATGTATTAGATCCTATCGAAAGAAAGGCGTACTTAAAAAAGAATACTCCTGAGTCCAACCCAGCTGTTGTTGAAAAGAATGATCAAGAAAAAAATGCTTTTAATCCAAAATATACTTTCGACAACTTCGTTGTTGGAAAAAGTAACCAGTTTGTTTATGCTGCCGCTCATTCTGTTGCAGAAAATCCAGGCAAAAGGTTTAATCCTCTTTTTATATATGGTGGGGTTGGATTAGGGAAAACTCATCTTTTACACGCAACTGGTAACTTTATGCAAAAAGAATTTCCAAATTTAAAAATAAAATATGTAACATGTGAAAAATTCACAAATGACTATATTGAAGCAATTTCTCCCGGTAAAAATAATTTAGTTACTGCTTTTAGAGAAAAATATCGCTCGGTTGATGTTTTAATGATAGATGATATTCAGTTTATTTCAAATAAGCCATCAACTCAAGAAGAATTCTTCCATACTTTTAATGATTTATATCAAAATAATAAACAAATTATAATTTCATCAGACCGACCGCCAAAAGAAATAGCAACATTAGAAGATAGACTTCGTTCAAGGTTTGCAAGCGGATTAATCCAAGATGTTCAATCTCCGGATTTTGAAACTCGTGTTGCGATTTTAAGAAAAAAAGCTCATTTAGAAAGATATTCTATTGATGATGAAGTTATAAATTTCATTGCAGAAAAAATTGACACAAATATTCGTGAAATGGAAGCACTGCTTTCAAAAGTAAGTTTTTTCTCAACATTGTTAGGAAAGAAGTCAGCAACTCTTGAAGATGCAAAAGATGCTTTTAAAGAAGACATGGACGAAAAGCGAGAGGATTTAACCCCTGATAACATTATTGAAGCCGTATGTAAATATTTTAACATAGCAAGGGCCGATTTAATTGGGAAAAAGAAAAGCAAAGAGATTGTTGAACCTCGTATGATTGCAATTTATTTAATTAATGAATTACTTGATCTTCCACTCGTTGTAATAGGAAAACATTTTGGTGGACGAGATCATACAACAATAATTCATGCTCGTGATAAAATAACAGAACAGTATAAAGAAAACGGAAAAATCAAATCGCTTGTTTCAGCAGTTAAAGAATTAATAAATACAAAAAAATAAGAGGCTATCGCCTCTTTTTTAAAAAAAATTAATTCCATTCTTTTTAGAATTATTTGTTTTATATCTTTAATAAAAAACTTATTGATTCATCTATTACACTGTTAATTTTTTCTTTATTTTCTTGTGAAATTTTAGAAAGAACATAGTCTGCCAAGTCCATTCTTTCATCTTTACCTATACCTATACGAATTCTTTTAAAATTTTCATCTCCTAAAAGCTGAATAATATTTCTTAACCCATTATGTGTCCCTGCACTCCCTTTTTCTCTATATCTAAAAATTCCAATCGGAAGGTCAATATCGTCACAAATAACATAAATATCTTTTATATCAATTTTGTATTTATTCTTTAGTTCAACAACCGCCTCTCCACTTAAATTCATATATGTAAGCGGTTTCGCCAATATAATTTTTTCGATACCTTTCCCTAAATCTATTTTTTCTTCGCCTATTAAACTTTTACAATGTCCCCTATTTATTTTAATTTCCAGTTTATCGGCCAATTTATCAATAAACTTAAAACCTATATTATGATAAGTTTCTTCATATTTTTTTTCTGGGTTACCCAAACCAACTATAAGCTTCAAATTTTCCTCACTATTCTTTATTATTCTATCAGTTTTATTTAAAAAATAAAATAAAAAGTGGCAATGCCACTTATGATTGTTTATTTTCAATAATCTCAAATGGTCCAATAACCATACTTTCTGTAATTTTGCTTTTGATTATATTTGAGTTTTTTATTACGCAGTTATTTAAAATTATTGAGTCAATTATACAATTAAACGGCTCCAATATGCAGTTTTTTCCTATATAAGTCATACCCTTAAGGACATTGTTTGGTTCAATTTTTGTTCCGGATTCTATAATAACATCGGCCCCAATATAAGTAGATTTTTCATCAAAAATAATAACTTCATTTTTATAATGTTTATCGAACACTTTTTGCTTTATCATTTCTGTAACAATGGAAAAGTCTTTTAAATTCAAAACTGGCTTAAATTCAAATTCATTAAATTGTCTAGTTTGAACTCCTGAAATACTGTCAGCAGTTTTGATATATTCCGTTTTAAATAACCAGCCCCTTGGCAATTTTAAAACATTCATTCCACTTAAATTAAAGTAATTAATATTCTCAATGATAGTTTCTTTTGTTAAAAGAGGAGTATCCGCATAAAGAACAAGTGTTATCGGCTTTTCATTTAATAATGGTTTAACTAAATTTACAATATTTGAATTTTTATCACAAGCTACCGTTTTTATTTCATACTCACAGCAAGAGTCTTTAACCCAATCAACCATTTTTTTATCGCAAATTTCAAGATTATAAAGTTTTGTTATTTGTCTAAAACCCTCTCCTTTATATAAAAGAATTATTACTAAAACATTTTCTTTTTCTGTAAATAATTGAGATTCTTCTGGTGATAACTTTATATCTTTTTCATCATTTAAAATTTCATCTAGTAGGCTAATCTCTTTTTTTACTATTTCTTCAGTTTTAATTTCTAATGTTTCCATACTTTTATATTATATTTTTGAAAAGTTTTTGTCAAACAACCTTATCTTCTTAATAAAAATAAATTTTTCTAGTAAAAGACTTTATTAATAAAAAAGGGGACATTTTTTATTGACTTTTGCATAAAATAATAATATATTATATATAACAATAAAAATTTTGGAGAAAAAAATGAAAAATTTTATTAGAGATTATATTAGAGATTATATTAGAAATATCTTACATTAATTAAAAAAGAAGGAAAATCCTTCTTTTTTTTACTTTAAATTTTTAAAATATTTAATTTATCATTCTTACAGGAAGAACTAAGTATTTATAATTATCTGTATCGATTGGTGTAATAATACATGGATTTGTTGGCTGGTTAAAATTTAATTTTATAAATTCATCTGTTAAATTTCTACAACATTCTGTAAAATATCTAGCATTAAATGCAATTTTTAAATCTTTTCCTTTAAATGATGCATTTATTTTTTCATTAATATTACCAATCTCTGAGTTAGAAGTTATTTCCATAGTATTTTCTTTAACATCAAATCTAACAAGATTATTTTGGCCAACTTTTGAAAGTAAAGATGCTCTGTCTAATGAATCTTCAAATTGTCTTTTATTTATTACTACACTTGTTTCAAAATTTTGTGGAATAATTTGTTTATAGTTTAAAAAATCTCCATCAAGTAATCTAGAAATTAACTTAGTATCTTTTAAATCAACCATAATATAATTTTTTTGAATGTAAACATTAATTAATTCATCTGAATCGTCAAGTATTTTTCCTAGTTCTGCCAAACTTCTAGCTGGAATAATAACATTAGTTTTTGCAGTAGTAATTTTTAAATCTTTTTTACAAAGAGCTAATCTATATCCATCAAGTGCAATTGCGTTAATATTTTTATTTTCAATTTCTAATAAACAACCTTTCAATATAGGTCTACTATCATCAATAGCAACTGAAAATATAGTTTTATTTATTAAATCTTTAAAATCAATTTGACTTATCCCAAAAAATTCATTGGAATCAACTTTATTAAAACTAGGATATTCAAGTGGATTATAACATTGAATTGATCCTTCACTATCTGTATACTTAATTTTTAATTGATTTTTATCATTTAATGTTAATTCAATCTTCTCTTTATTTAATTTTTTGATAAACTCAGTAAAAAATTTTCCCGGGACAACTGTTTCCCCTTCAATTTTTACTTCTGCTTTAATTCTTTTTTCTATTGCTAATTCTAAGTCAGTTGCACTTATTGTTAAATAATCATTATCTGCTGTTAATTTTATTCCCTCTAAAATCGGATTAGTTGTTTTATTTGATATTGCTCTGCTTACTTTTAAAGCTGCATCAGATAAATCTAACCCATCACAAATTACTTGCATTCTTTTTATCCTCCAAATATAAATATATTATATCAAATTTGTTAATCTTTTACAAGTATCTATAAAAACATTTTTTATTAAATATTTTGTTAGAGTTATGCTTTATTCTAAAAAGTTCTAATCTTATATTTTTTAGGAAACGCCTTTTTCTTTTATATTTTTTTGTTATTAGATAATAATATTATTAATAATGACTGTGTAAATGTTGACAGACTTCGTCTGCCTCTATATTTGGATAACTTTTAATAGATATTAGATAATTAAACACAATATATTGATTATAACTTAGTTAATAACTTGTTGATAAAAACACATTTTTTTATTTTTATTTATCCACATATTAACAATTAATATTTTTAGTTTTACTTAAATTTTTAAAAATATATTCCGTAAAAATTTTTTAAACAAACTAGTAAAAAATTTATTATAAGGTTTGTAATTTTTAAAAGTAATAGAATTTGTTATCAAAGAAGACTTGCTTTTATTGTGTTTAAATTGTATATTAATGTATAATACTTTTACGACTTTAAAATAGGAGAATATTGTGAAAAGAAGGTTATTTGGATTATTTAGTTTAATTTTATGTGTTTGCTTTTGTTTTTCTGGATGTAATTTATTTGTTCAAAATAATATTGGTAAATCAGAACAAATTGCAGCGGAAACTGGAGAAATTATATTGACTAGAGAAGAATTATTAAAAGGATATAATACTTATTATAGTTCTTTTTATAGTAATAACGATGAAAATGCTGATGAGGCAATGTCAGATCTTATAGAATACCTAATTTCAAAGAAGATTTATATAAATGATGCAATGGATTTATTAGATAATGAAGAAATAGATATTACTGATGCTGAAAATAATTATCTTTGGTATAGTGTTTATAGTGCTTTAATTAATAATATAGAGACTTTTGAAGAAAAAATAAGGCTAGAATTAGAAATTATTGATGAAAATGAAGAAAATTTGGATCAAGAATCTCAATTTGTTTACACTCCTTATGATAAAATTGCAGAAGTTATTTATAATGAAGAAACAGAAAAATATGAAATTTCTATTATTAAAAAAGTTTTAGTAGAAAAAACAAATGAAGAAACCGGAAAAAAAGAGTATGAATATGTTACAGAAGAAGAATCTCTACAATATAATATAGTTGAAGTTTTTGATGAAGAATATATTATAGATTTAATAAATGAAGAAAAACTCTTTGAAGGACAAACAAATTTAACAGCAGAACAAGAAATTGATAAAACAATTTCAAAAGAAGCTATTAGAAGATATGTTCGACAGTTAAAAGATAACGAGGAAGGAAAATTATTATCTATTGATGATGAAAGTGTTTATGGTAGAGAAATAGATAGAATATATAATATTGTTTATGAAAACTTTTTAATAAATAAACTTTATTTATATAAAGTTTCTGAAATAAATGTAGAAGAAGACGATATTTTAGAAAAATATTTAGAAAAAGTTAAAACTAGTTATGAAAGATATCTTCTAGATCCAGATGCTTTTACGGAAGAATTAACCAAAACGGTTGGATCTGCAAAACAGTATGCAGGATATATGGAAGAAGTAAATTGTATTGAAGATATATATTATGTTCCGGAAAATGAAGATGAAAATTATTTTTATTTAACTCATATAGTAATTACTCTAAGCGAAACACAAGTTCAACAAATAAATGAGTTAAAACAATATTGCGAAGCAAACGGACTTGGAGAAAGTTATTATCAAACAGAGTTTGATAAAATTGTTGACCAAACCAAGATAAAATTAGATGAAAGAGATGAAAATGGCTATATTATTGTAAAATCGACAGATGAAGAGGCTATTTCAGTAAGTCAAATGCTCCAAAATCTAGAAGATGATTTAACAGAAATTGATGAAAAATATGATGCAGAGGTAAATAGCACTGCAAACTTAACAGATGCGGAAAGAGTTGCGTATTTTAACGAAAGAGCAGATAAATTTAATGAATATATATATAAATATAGTGATGACACAGGAACACTTCAAATTCAAAAAACTATTATGGGTGATAAAAACAATGAAAATTGGTATACCTATGCTTTAGGAACAGGTGAAACTGATGCAAGTTTTGTAGAAAACTTTGTTGAAGAGGCTAGAAATTTATAAGAAGCTGGTAATTTAACAGGATATAACACTATATTAATACAA
>JAQVQJ010000037.1 GCA_028701635.1 Clostridia bacterium
TTTAAAAAGATAATATTTTCCTCTTTTTTCCATTACTTTTGCATAATGACCAGTTGCAATTTTATTTGCACCTATTTGAATTGCAAAATCTAAAAAAGGGCCAAACTTAATTTCTCTATTACATAAAACATCAGGATTTGGAGTTCTGCCTTCTTTGTATTCCTTTAAGAAATATTCAAAAACGCGATCATAATATTCTTTTGCATAATTTACACTATAATAGGGAATATCAAGGGTGTGGCAAACTCGCTTAACATCTTCGTAATCGCTTTCACTTGTGCAGCTGCCATTTTCTTGTTCTTCCCAATTAACCATAAATACAGCAATGAGATTATACCCTTGCTTTTTCAAAAGATATGCACTAACCGCAGAATCAACTCCGCCACTCATTCCTACAACGATAGTTTCCAAAAAATGCTCCTAAACTAAATTAATTTTTGTTTTTTTTATGTTTTTTCTTAAATTTTATGATTTTTTCTTTATTTTTTACTGTTTTTTCATCATTTATTATTATTTTTGATTTGATTTCATATAAATTTTCATCAATTGAAACAGGAATTTTGTATTTTTCTAACAATATATTTAAAAAATCTGAAACCCAAAAAATTAAAACACATGCACCAGGAATCAATGCTAAATATCTTATGATGTAATAAATAGTTGTGCCGTATAGTCCGAAATCAGAGAGTATAACAAATGTCATTGTTAACAATAATCCTATTAAAACAAAAGAAGCTCTCCAAAATCTTCCAAGATAGAAATTGTGCGCTCCTGTAAAGCCTAAAAGTCCACAGAGCCAAAGAGCCTTTACTTTGTTAGCATCTTGTGGCCATTCTTTAATCATAACAACTTCATCCCTTTTCCCATTCAATAAGTTTTTCTTTGCAGTTCTATTTGAAGTATATTGAAGTCGTTCAAAAATAAGCCCGCATTCATTACATTTTTTATCATGAACTAGACACTTTGTTTGGCAACGAGGACATTTTTTGAAGGGAGAGTTTTTAAAATTCATATTAGAAGTTTAAATCAAAACAGACTAAATGTCAATTTTAATTTATCTCATATATGTCAAAAATTTTATTATCTCTAATATTAGCAGAAAAAACGGAAGCTTTTTCATCATATAATAAGGCGACAGAAGGGGAGGCGTAATAATCATTTAATAAGCAGAATTTAATATCGCCAAAGAACTCTTTTAGTCCTTCTTTATCTAAGTTAGAAGCATAGCTATCGGACAGATAGTTAAAGCAAGTATTGTAATCTTTTGATGTATATGCTTCAAAAAAAGCCAGCAATACTAAATCGGGATTAGTTTCTTGCTTAATTTCTTCATTTGTATAAACAAAATACTCATTTTCTTTTTTTATTTGCTTTTCTTCCACCTTCAATACTTCTACTTTTGCTCGACCGGTAAGGTCATTTACAAACGACAACTTTTTTATTTCGGTATCATTAACTTCTAATTTATCGCCTGATATTTCTGGATTTTTAATCAAAAAAGGAAAGAACTTTAAAATATAATGCTCTTCTGGAAGTTTAAAAATCTTTATATAATTATTTGATGAATTTAGTGAGTTGTTTAAATACTCTAAATTTACAGAATATGAAAATAAAGATGCATTTTTTCTTGCGATAGGGTAGACATCAATGCTAAAAGCAGAAGGCGATTCTATCTCTAAATCAATAGTGTCACTTAAACTTTCTAACGTGTTGATACATATTTTTATTTTGTTGTTTTCTAGTATTTTAAAACTAGCATCAAAATCAGCCAAAAGATGTATATAAATTTTTTCCATAATATAAAGTATTCATCAATCATTTTACACATACCAAATTATTTAATATATGTTTAAAATTTTAATTATCGTCAATACTTTGAGCGGGGAGTAAAATGAAAGAATTTTCGCAGTGGAAAGATGCAGAAGTTAAAGGATTATTTGATTGTATTGAAAAAATAAAAAAGGCAAACAGGAGTTTACTTTGTGGATTTCGCGAGTTCGCTAGAAAATATAAAAGAAAAGCAAATAGTGTTAGGAACTACTATTATTTAGAGGTTGAAAACTTAAAAAAGGATAAGGAAAGAAGAAAAAGACTTAATATTGACTTGTCTATTCACGATATTCAACGTCCTAGTAAATTTTGTAATAATGAAACAGAAAAATTAGTTACTGAGATTTTAAGACTAAAATGTTTAGGCTTTTCTATTAGAAGAGCATGTTTAAAGCTAGCGAATAATTCGCCTGAAATTATGTTGAGATATCAAAATAAATTTCGTAGTGTCATGAAAGATAATAGGAGTTTATATAATAAATGTCTTTTAAATTTAAGAAAAAATGGACTTTCTGAATCAAAAGAAAAACAGAAAGAACATAATAATATAATCTATATGAAAAAGCCAGAAGAAAGAAAATTGACAGATGAAGATGTAAATAGTCTTTTTCTTGGGTTAGTTAAACTAGTAAAAAAGAATGCAATAGACAATATTGAAAAGGATTTGTCTAGTGAAACTGAATTTGCAAATATGGCACTGAGAGAAACACTAATGAAAGTGGCAAATCTGGAAAAAGAGATTGACAATAAAAAGCAAGAGTTAAATAAGGAACAAGAAAAGAATAAACAGATATTAGAAGAAAATTTTATGTTAAAAACTAAACTTGCTAATTTAATAAGCGAAAAATTAAGGAAAAATGTAAAAAACAAGTCCCTTACAAAATATTTGCGAGATATAAAAGATAAAGGTCTACAAATTAAAACAAAAATTTAATTGGTAATATAATTTGTTTAATTCAATTTCTAATTTAAGAGGAATATAATGCCAAGGCAGTTTTCTCCGCAATGACTTGTTACTGTTGCTCCTGTAAGGGTTAGAATTACTTCTTCAAATCCTGCATTTTTTAGAAGCTCAATGACTTGAGAGTTTAATTCATCGTTTATAGTTGTAGTTGTTATAAAAACTCTTTTTTTGTTTATATTTTTTTCTTCGTTCATTAACTCTTTAACATATTTGAGTACAACGCTTTGATACTTACCCATGTACTTTTTATCCTGTACCATTTTTCCGTTTTCTATTTTTATTTTTGGTTTTATCATTAAAATATTTGCACCAAACATAGATAAAGTAGAACATCTACCACCTTTATGCAAAAATTTTAGGTTACTAATTATGAAAGAAACTTGAACTTTTGTAATTTCAGACTTTATATCATCTAAAATGCTTTTTAAATCCTGTCCATTATTAATTTTATCAATACATGAAAGGGCTAATAGCCCTGCTCCTGTTGAAACTGACCTTGTATCTATTACATAAACATTCTTTAATTCATCACTTGCTGATTTTGCATTGGCATAAGAAGCAGACATTTCATTTGAAATTGAAAAATGAATTATTGCGTCCGCATTATTTTCTTTCATTGCATTTTCAAAAAATTCCTGATAATTTACAGTACTGCGAGCGGCTGTTTTTGGAAGAATTCCGGTTTTATTAACAAAATCAAAGATATCTTTTGAAGTTAAATTTACTCCATCATAATAATCTTTATCTCCTAAAGTTACTATTAAAGGCATTATACCTATATTATTCTTTTTTATTATGTCTGCTGGTAAGTCTGATGTGCTGTCCGTTGTTACTATTATTTTCATTTTTTACCTCCTTGATTATAATAGTTAATTTAAACTTGTAAGTCAATTAACTGATAAACTTATTCCAAAAGTATTCAAAGATATAATCGAAGTTATTTGTACTTTGATAAATAATTATGTCGACTCTCCCTATATATTTTGAAACATCAACAGGTCCATAGTCTGCTGAATCTAAACTGCTCCCCATACTTCTGTTATCTCCAAGTAAGAAAGCTTCATTGTGTGCCAATTCAAGAAAGTAGAGAGGTCCATAAGTTGTGTTTTGTTCTGTGAATTGTAAAGGATTTCTTAATCTATACTCAGAAAAATTTAAAAATGTTTCGGAAGATGTTGCGTCTAAAGACAAATAGGGTTCATTTAGCATTTGTATCGAAGTTTCACCATTTTTAATTAAATAAATTTTATATGTCATAGTGTCTTCGTGCAGTCCTATTGCTATTTTATCTCCACCTGTTGCAACAATTCGTTTAACAACATATCGCGCGATTGAGGAGTTGCTTGGATTATAGAATACTCCTATATCTCCCCTTGTAAATTTTGCAAAGCGATTGATATAAACCGAGTCAGCAGCTTCTTCATCTATCATTTGACCACTGTCGGCATAAACATAGTTATTCAAGGTTGGATACATTGATCTTCCCTCTACTATTGTATATGAGTAAACAAAACCAAATATAGCAACAATAAGACAAGAAATAATAAAAAATATAAAAATTGTTCTTAATGGTATAGCTATCCACGAAGACATATCTCTTCTATATATATTTACTTTTTTAATATATTCTAATTGTCTCAAATTGCCTTCCTTAACTAATTAAACAAAAAAATTATTGTGCTTTAAAATTATTCACTAAAAACAAAATTTATAGTAAAAAGCAGCCAGTTTGAAAGCTATTTTTTCGAAATATCGTTAGCAAATTTTACAGCTTCTTCTTTAGTTTTAAATTTTTTAGTTGCTCTCGTAGATGAAGATTTTTTTACAGCCCATTCTTTTGTTTTTTTATCAAAAGTTACAAGATAAATGCCTTCTTCTTTAATAAGGGGTTTTGCTTTAGTAGTTTTTGTTGCTGGAGTACTAGTTTTTTTTGTTGCAACAGTCTTTTTTGCGACGGTAGTTTTTTTAGTTGCTTTTTTTGCAGCAGGTTTTTTTGTAGTTTTAGCAGGAGTTAATTTTACTTTCTCTACTTTTATTTCTTTTTTCTCTTCTAATTTTTTCTCTTCTTTTTTTATTTTTTTAGCAGATTCTTTCTTTTCTTTTAATCTTTCTTTTTTTACTCTGTTAACATTTAAGAAAAGAAATATGACTGAAAGAACAAAGGCTAGGCCTAAACAGCCAACCAATATCCAAATTCCATATCCTGAAATAAAATCTTCAAATCCTAAAAACCTCATAATACACCTCTTTATTAAAATTAGTTTAGCATAAAAATTTTTTATTTGCAATTTTATGCAGCCCTTTATTGACAAAAAAAAATTTTAATAATACACTATTAAAATGAATAAAGAAAAGTTTATGCTCCAAGCATATAAACAAGCACAGATAGCAAAGAAAAACGGAGAAGTTCCAATAGGCGCTGTTATTGTTTTAGATGAAAAAATAATAGCAAGGGGGTATAATAAGCGAGAAAAATCGCAGAATGCCATCAACCACGCGGAGATTGTTGCAATTAATAAAGCTTGTAAAAAATTAAATAGTTGGCGTCTAGATAATTGCGAAATCTATGTAACCTTAGAGCCTTGCTTGATGTGTTATGGGGCAATTTTAAATGCACGAATTAAAAAATTGCATTTTGGGGCAAGTGATAACAAATCGCAAGTAGACAAAACTATTTTATTAAGTAAAAATAACAGCTTAAATCACAATTTAGAAATAGAGAGTGGAATTTTAGAAAACGAATGTTCTCAAATATTGGCAGAGTTTTTTAAAAAAATGAGAAAGTAAACAGGATCCCTTTACAATTATATGTATATATATTATAATAATAAACAGTATTATAGTAAGTGGAGAGTAGAATGAGTAAAGAACAGTTTGGTCCAGATTCAAAAATTATATGGAATGATAGAAAGAGATGGTGCGGATTGCCATGGTCTTTTACAAGATATTATTTAGTTGAAAACGAAGGAGATTGGGTAAAGCTATTTACTTCTATTGGTTGGCTTTCAATTATTCAAGATGAAATCAATCTTTATAGAATATATGATATATCTGTTGTTGCCACTTTTACTAACAGATTATTTAAAACAGGAACAGTTATTTTACATTGCAATGCTGACAATATGAAAGAAATTAGACTTGTTAGAATTAAGAATCCTTATAAGGTTAGAGATATATTAGCTGACTTAATCGAAAAAGAGAGAGCAAAGAAAGGCTACCGCATCGGCGAATATATGATGGGCACAGAAAATAGATAAATTTAAAAGGAGTCAATTAGACTCTTTTTTCTTTTTATTTTGCTGTTTTTGCGAACACACGGCGGGGTGTTCGCTCCTTCCGATGAATAAAGGAAAAAAAGTTAAAAAAATGTTAAAATTTTTTGGAAAAAGTGTTGACATTTGTTTTTTGTAATGTTATATTGGTCTCACCGCGATTAAAAAGGTACGACTTGAAAATAGTTAAAATCCTTAAAAATCGGGTGATTGCACTGATGTGCAAGACATGAACATTGACAATTGAATATAGATATATCAATATACAAAATTTATTTTGTATATAGAATCAAATATCAGTAAAAAATAAGTGTAATATGTAAATCTTCAAAAAAATCAAGATATACTGTAAATTTACGCTGAGTTTAACAAAAACAAAGATTAAGCAAAAATGCAAGAAATCCAAATACGTTAATTATAGATTAAGCTACAAAGAGCATATGGTGGATGCCTTGGCACTAGACGCCGATGAAGGACGCAACAAGCTGCGATAAGCTATGGTGAGCTGCACATAAGCTATGACCCATAGATTTCCGAATGCAGGAATGCACTGACTGTAATGAGTTAGTATCATAACACGAATTAAATAGTGTTATGAGGGGAACCCAGGGAACTGAAACATCCAAGTACCTGGAGGAAAAGAAAATAAACAAATGATTGCGAAAGTAGTGGCGAGCGAAATTGCAAGAGCCTAAACCTAGAGTAGAAATATTCTAGGGGTTCGGACCTCAATGTGATATTGAAATTGGTAAGTGAACACAGCTGGAAAGCTGGACGAAACAGAGTTATAGTCTCGTAACTGAAACCGAAATCAAATCTAGAGTGTTCCAGAGTAGCACAGGACACGAGAAATCCGGTGTGAATGTGGGGGGACCATCCCCTAAGGCTAAATACGATCTAGTGACCGATAGCGAATAGTACCGTGAGGGAACGTTGAAAAGAACCCCGGGAGGGGAGTGAAATAGAACCTGAAACCATACGCTTACAAGCAGAGGGAGCACTACGGAGTAATCCAGTGTGACCTCGTACTTTTTGTAGAACGGGCCGGCGAGTTACGATGTTCAGCGAGGTTAAGCAATTTAGTTGCGGAGCCGAAGCGAAAGCGAGTCTGAAAATGGCGAATAGTTGTATGTCGTAGACCCGAAACCTGATGATCTATCCATGGACAGGATGAAGCAGTGGTAACACACTGTGGAGGTCCGAACACACGCCTGTTGAAATAGTCGGTGATGATCTGTGGATAGTGGAGAAATTCCAATCGAATTAGGTTATAGCTGGTTCTCCTCGAAATAGCTTTAGGGCTAGCCTTTGCGTTAAGATTACTGGGGGTAGAGCTCTGAATAGGCTAGGGACCTTCGCGGGTTACCGAACCTTATCAAACTACGAATACCAGATAATTATAGCAAGGAGTCAGACAGTGTGAGATAAGTTTCATTGTCAAAACGGAAACAGCCGAGATCTACAACTAAGGTCCCAAAGTATAGGTTAAGTGGAAAAGGATGTGTCACCGCTAAAACAACCAGGATGTTGGCTTAGAAGCAGCCATTCATTTAAAGAGTGCGTAATAGCTCACTGGTCGAGTAGTAGTGCGCCGAAAATAATCGGGGCTAAACCTATCACCGAAGTTTAGGGATTCACTATTAGTAGTGAATCGGTAGAGGAGCAATGTTTGCGGGCTGAAGCCATATCGTAAGGGATGGTGGACTGCAAACAAGAGAGAATGCCGGCATGAGTAGCGAGAGAGTGGCGAGAATCCACTCCGTCGAAAGTCTAAGGTTTCCTGGGGAAGGTTTGTCCTCCCAGGGTAAGTCGGGATCTAAGCTGAGGCCGAAAGGCGTAAGTGATGACCAACAGGTAGATATTCCTGTACCACCGATTGTTGATAAAGAGCTGATGCAGTGACACAGTAGGATAGCGAATCCGCGGTTATGGATAACTGCGGCTAAATCATAAGGGGTCTAAAAAAGTAAAGTACATTTTAGATTATACCCTGAGTGATGATGGGGAGTGAAATTTAGTAATGAAGTTCGTGAATTCACACTGGCGAGAAAAGCTGCTAGGTAGACAATAGGTGCCCGTACCGCAATCCGACACAGGTAGACGATGAGAGAATCATAAGACGAACGGGATAACCCTTGTTAAGGAACTCGGCAAATTGACCCCGTAACTTCGGGAGAAGGGGTGCCAGCGCAAGCTGGCCACAGTAAATTGGCCCAAGCGACTGTTTAACTAAAACACAGGTCTCTGCAAAATCGTAAGATGATGTATAGGGGCTGACGCCTGCCCAGTGCTGGAAGGTCAAGAGGAGGGGTTAGCGCAAGCGAAGCTTCGAATTTAAGCCCCAGTGAACGGCGGCCGTAACTATAACGGTCCTAAGGTAGCGAAATTCCTTGTCAGGTAAGTTCTGACGCGCATGAATGGCGTAACGACTTGGGCACTGTCTCAACAAGGGACCCGGCGAAATTGGAGTATACGTGAAGATACGTATTACCTGCGACTAGACGGGAAGACCCCGTAGAGCTTTACTGTAATTTGGCATTGGATTTCGAAACTTGATGTACAGGATAGGTGGGAGACTTTGAAACAGAGGCGTTAGCTTCTGCGGAGTCAACCTTTGGATACCACCCTTCGAGTTTTGAGATTCTAACATTGTGCAGTAATCCTGGCAATGGACAGTGTCTGATGGACAGTTTGACTGGGGCGGTCGCCTCCTAAAGAGTAACGGAGGCGCTCAAAGGTTCCCTCAGGATAGTTGGAAACTATCTATTAGAGTGTAAAGGCATAAGGGAGCTTAACTGCGACACCTACAAGTGGAGCAGATACGAAAGTAGGACTTAGTGATCCGGTGGTTTAACATGGAATTGCCATCGCTTAACGGATAAAAGTTACCTCGGGGATAACAGGCTTATCTCCCCCAAGAGTTCACATCGACGGGGAGGTTTGGCACCTCGATGTCGGCTCGTCACATCCTGGGGCTGTAGTAGGTCCCAAGGGTTCGGCTGTTCGCCGATTAAAGTGGCACGCGAGCTGGGTTCAGAACGTCGTGAGACAGTTCGGTCCCTATCTATCGTGGGCGTAGGATATTTGAAAGGAGCTGTCCCTAGTACGAGAGGACCGGGATGGACATACCAATGGTGCACCAGTTGTCACGCCAGTGGCATAGCTGGGTAGCTATGTATGGAAAGGATAAATGCTGAAAGCATCTAAGCGTGAAACCTGCCTTAAGATTAGATATCCCATAACACAAGTTAGTAAAACCCCTTATAGACTATGAGGTTGATAGGTCGGAGGTGTAAGTGCAGTAATGCATTAAGCTGACCGATACTAATAGGTTGAGGGCTTGATCACAACGATATTGTGATTTCAAGCATATAATATTAATCTTTGTAAGATAAGATTTAAAAATTTATTACTGATAAAAAATATCTATATTTAATTGTCAAATAAAGTTCGATAATCCATAAATTTTCAATATTGAAAATAGATTACACCGGAATGAAATGAAGGTATAATCTCAACATTGAAATTGAAAATTTATTAATTATACCAGTACTGGTGACTATGGAGAAAAGGCTACACCTGTTCCCATCTCGAACACAGAAGTTAAGCTTTTCATCGTCGAAAATACTTGATTGGTAACGATCCGGGAAAATAGAACATTGCCAGTGCACCTATAGAAAGAGATACGAAAGTGTCTCTTTT
>JAQVQJ010000003.1 GCA_028701635.1 Clostridia bacterium
TGATATTTTTGAAGTAGTTAGATTACAAGATGAATTACAATCTTTGTATACTGGAGGAACTGTTCTTCACCTTTACCTTGGAGAAAAGGTTGATGATAAAGAAATATGTAAAAAGTTGATTAAAAAGGTTTTTACAAAATCAAAAATGCCATATATTTCTATAACTCCTACATTTAGCGTTTGTGAAGACCATGGTTACATAGCTGGTGAGGTTTGGGAATGTCCAGAATGTGGCAAAAAAACTGAAGTTTGGTCTAGAGTAGTTGGATTTTTAAGAACAGTCCAAGATTTTAATGACTCAAAGAGAGAAGAATATATGTTGAGAAAAAAATTTGCTATTAAAAAAGATCAATTAATTGGAAATGTAGAGGAAAAGGATATTAAAGAAGGTAAATAAATTGAAGTTCGCTGGTTTTTTGAAAAATTCGTTTATTGATTATCCAAATGAAGTTGCAGCAGTTGTTTTTACACTAGGCTGTAACTTTAATTGTTGGTATTGTCATAATAGAAGCATTATAGATGAGAATAAATATGATAAAACTTTTATAGATGAGAAGGAAATTTTAACTTTTCTTCAAAGTCGGAAAGATTTTATTGATGGACTAGTAATTTCTGGGGGAGAACCAACAATCTATGGAAATGAATTAAAAATTTTTATTAAAAAGGTTAAAGGATTAGGATTTAAAGTAAAATTAGATACGAACGGAACTAATCCTGAGTTAGTCAAAGAATTAATTGATGAAAAATTAATTGATTTTGTGGCAATGGATATTAAAACTACTCCTGAAAAATATAACAAAATAATTGGTCGCGATTTATGCTTTGATAATTTAAAGAAAACTATTGATATTTTAATCAAATCAAATATTGATTATGAATTTAGAACAACTTTTTCTCCTGATGTTACGGTTGAAGACATAGAAAATATTGGCAAAATGATAAATGGAGCAAAATCTTATATAATTCAAAAATATAACCCTGTTGATAATGATGTAAGAAAACCACATTCTTTAAAAGATTTCAATCTAGCAAAAGAAAAGGTTAAAGATATAGTTAAATGTTCTTTGAGAATTTGATTAACTTTTATCGTTTAAAGCCTCATTTAAATTAGTAGTTAAAATTTAAAAATATTGCTATACTATTAATAACACAATATAATTTGGGAGTTATATGACATTGAAAAGCAATTTTATTTTAATTACCTTGGTAGATATGGAAATAAAAAATGTTTCATCTTTATTATCAAAGAAATTAGAATATTATTATTTAAATACCGAAGAATTAATTGATTATGAACTGTATGATAAGAAAAAAATGTTTGATATTTGTGGGGTTGATTATTTAGATAATCAATTAAAAAAAATTTTAAAGAATATAAATGATTTTGAAAACTCTGTAATCTCTATGAGCTACACGACTTATTCAAATAATTTTTCTATTATAGATAGAAATAAAAGTAAGGTTATTTATTTAAAAACTACTAAAAAACAATTAGAAAGTGAATATAACAAGGTAAAAGAGAATGTTGAAGTACAAAAAAATATTTCAACAAAGAATACAACTTTATTATCGAATTTAGGTATTGCCTTAATGGTTTTTAATGAAAGAGATAAATTTATTAGAAAAAATTGTGATTTTGAAGTAAACTATGATATATCTAATATAGAAAAAACTGTGAAAGAAATAATGGAGAAGATAGAGACAGGTGAAAATGAATATTGATCAAAAGTGTATAAATACGGCACGTGTTATAGCTGCCGAAACAATATCAAATGCAAATTCAGGGCATACTGGCTCATCTCTTGGAGCTGCTGCTATTTTATATACACTGTTTAAAGACCATTTAATTTTTTCTACAAATGATGATTTATTTTTAAATAGAGATAGATTTGTGCTTTCTGTAGGGCATATCTGTCCACTTTTATATACTCTTGAAAATATGTTTGGCTTTCCAATTTCTATTGAAAGTTTGAAAGCTTATAGAAAATATGAAAGTAAAACACCGGGGCATCCTCACTATGGTTTGACCCCCGGGATTGAAGCATCGACTGGACCATTGGGTCAAGGAATTGCAAATGCAGTGGGAATGGCAATTGCGGAGAGTATGCTTGCTGAAAGATTTAATGTTTTAGATGATCCCATTTTTTCAAATTATACTTATGTCCTTGCTGGAGATGGTTGCTTAATGGAAGGAGTAGCTTTAGAAGCTATAAGCCTTGCAGGAAACTTAAAACTAAATAAATTAATTTTATTATATGACTATAATCAAGTCACAATTGATGGTAGATTGAGTATATCTAATACAGAAGATGTAAAGGCTAAGTTTGAGGCACAAAATTGGAATGTAATTATTGTTCAAAACGGAAATAATTATAAAGCAATTTCAAAAGCAATAGAAAATGCTAAAAAAAGTAAAGACAAGCCTACAATTATAATTTTCAAAACAATAATCGGATATGGTTCAAAGTTTGCAGACAATCCTTGTATTCATGGGAAGGCACTTGATGAAGTTGGATTAGCTGATTTAAAAAGAAATTTAGAAATATATAGTGATTCCTTTGAAATTCCGGAAGATGTTAGGAAACATTGTCTTGAAACAACCAAAGAAAATAAAGAAATTGAAATGAATTGGCGAAGAAAAGTTAATTTATATTCAAAAACAAATCCCGAACTTTATAAACAACTTGCTTTATATATAGAAAATAAGCAAATTGATGTTGAAAAAATAGTAGGAAATAAAATTAAAGATAAAAAAATTAGTGGTAGAAATGCAAATAATATAATTTTGAATATACTTGCAGATAAATTTCCTAATATTATTGGCGGGGCGGCAGATGTTGCTTCCTCTACAAAAACAATTATTGAGGGAGATGGTATTTTTGGAGAGAAAAATCGTCGAGGGAGAAATATTGCTTTTGGTGTAAGGGAACATGCAATGTCAGCAATAGCAAACGGTATAAGTTTATATTCTGGTTTTAAAGTTTTTGTTTCAACTTATTTAGTTTTTTCTTCATATTTATTACCAGCACTAAGAATGAGTGCAATGATGAAGCAGCCTATTCTATATTTTTTTACGCATGATAGTCTTTTGATAGGTGAAGATGGAGAAACTCATCAACCAATTGAGCAATTAGGCTGTTTAAGACAAATACCTGATATTAATGTTTGTCGACCTTGCGATGCAAAAGAATTAATGGCATGCTACAATTTAGCTTTAAATACAGATAAGCCAACTTGTTTTATTCTTTCTAAACAAGAACTTACTGAGCAAAAAAGTGAAGTTGAAAAAGCAATGAAAGGCGCTTATGTTCTTGAAAAAGATGATGGGGCTCCGGACATCGTTTTTTATGCTACTGGAAGTGAAATTGAACTTGCAGTAAGTTTGAAAAAAGAGTTAAATAAAGAGGGAACAAAAGTCGCTATTGTTAGTTTTCCTTGCATTGAAGAATTTGAAAGACAAACAGAACAATATAAAAATTCTGTATTATTCAAAGATGTTAAAACTCGTATAGCTATTGAAGCATCTGCAGATACAGTTTGGTATAAATATATTGGCGATTATGGAAAAGTTATCAATGTAACAAGATTTGGTGCAAGTGGGCGAGGAATCGAGGTCTATAAAAAATATGGCTTCTCAGTTTCTAGTATAAGAAAAGAGATAACAAAAATTTTAAAATAAAAAAAACAATTTACTAAATAAAATGCCCCTCCGCCCATATAATTTGAATATATGGACGGAGGGGCATTCAGATGTAAAGATAGTCTTCCAAGATATTAGGAACTTTTCTTTACAAGACTATAATGTGCAGATATATTTTCTTTATACAAAAAATTTTAAATTTTTTTAAATGTTTTTAATGAAGTCGCAAAATTTTTAAAAAAACTTATTTTTCTATTTTATCTTCCCCTGTTTTGTGGTATAATTACAGGCATATGGAAAATGGAGTATTTAATAGAAGAAAAAAGAATTTATCCTATGTTGGAATAGGAATTTTATTCTTATGTACAATTGTATTCTTATCTTTGTTCACAGGACTCATTCATCCTATAAAATACTTTTTACTTGGTACTTTTGGGTTATTTTCATATCCTCTTTTTATTATAATTTTTATGTTTGGTATGGCTCTTATTAACAAAAAAAGATATGTTTTTCCTTTAAGATATATTTTATATATTACATTTGCAATAGTTAGTTTGCTTGCAATTGTTCAAAACATTATGGTTGGAGGCTTTGATAGTGGTTTTTTAGAATTTCTTGGATATAACTACACAAGGCAACTAACACCAGGTGGGATTGTAATTGGATTATTGATTTCCCCAGTAAAATTTTCATTAGGGACTGCTGGAGTTTATGCAATATTCTCAATTTTTTTAATAGTGTTTTCGTGTTTAATTGCTGATTATTTAGTTTATGTTAGAAAAAATGCAGAAAGGGAAATACCTTTAAAGGTTGCTAGAAAAAAACAAGAAGAGAAAGAACAAAAACGTCTTGCAAAACTACAAAGTGAAAAACGCAGTGAGTGGATGTTAGATAGAGAAGGTAATTTGGTTGGAAAAAACGGAAAAATCTTTGGTATAGATAACGAAGAAAGAACAATCGCTGTTGGTCAATCACAAGATGTTGATGATGTTCATGCCAATACATTGAGTAAACTAGAAATAGCAATATCAAGACGAGAAAATAAAGACAAACCTAAAATAACATTAGATGCTAAAATTGAAGAAGAAAATTCTTCTATTAATTCTGCTAAAAAGAAATTGGGGTTAATTAAGAATGGAGTTATTGAATCTTCTCAACCGAGAGAAAAAGAATTAACTTTACGAGAAAAACTTGAAAAAAATCAATTGTCAAAAAAGGAATATCTTTTAACACCGCCCACATTAAATGAAATAACTATTTATCCTTTTGAGCAAAATAAACAAGAAAAAAGAGCAAATGAAGATTATTTAGCAGAAGTTAACGATAATGTTAATATTTTGAAACAAGAAAAGAATGAGATTGCCAATCTAAAAGCGGAAGAAAATTTAGTTGAAGAGAGTGACTACTCATTCGTTAATTTAGAAGAAGAAACATCATATCTTGACCCAGAAAGTAAGGCTGTTGCAGGCGACTTAATAAAGAAAATGATTAACGATGAGTCTGATTTGAATATAAAGGCAGAAAGCTTAAAAATACAAAAGCCTGAAAATAAATCATTTTCACAAATTGAAATACCGGGAGCAGAGAAAAAGAGCCCGATAGAAGTCCCAAAAAATTATTATTCAAAACCTCCAAAATATTCTCGTCCTAGCTATGATTTATTGAATACTATCGAGGTTGATAACACTGATTTACAGGAGAGTATACAAAAGAAAGCGATAGTTCTTGAAAATGCACTTGAAACTTTTAATATTAGTGCAAAGGTTATAAGAATTGTAGTTGGCCCAGCGGTTACAAGGTATGAACTTGAAATGCCGGTTGGTGTTCCGGTTAAAAAAATCCTTGCCCATTCAGACGATATTGCATTAAATCTTGCCTCTAATGGAGATATAAGGATAGAAGCACCAATTCCGGGAAGAAGTGCAGTTGGAATTGAAGTTCCTAATGATAAAATTTCAACGGTTGGAATTAAAGAGATATTAAATTCAAGAGAATTTAACGAGGCAAAAGCCCCTCTTACTTTTGCTTTGGGAAAAGATATAGGAGGAGCAATTAGAGTCTGTAATCTTTCAAAAATGACACATCTTATTGTAGCTGGAGCAACAGGCTCTGGTAAAAGTGTTTGTTTGAATGCAATAATCACTTCATTAATATATAAAAATTCACCTGAAGATTTACGATTAATATTAATCGACCCAAAGAGAGTTGAATTCACTATGTATAATGGCCTTCCTCATTTAATGTTACCAAATGTAATAACTGAAACAGATAAGGCTATCAATGCACTTACTTGGGCAATAAATGAAATGGAACGCCGTTTTAGTTTATTCCAAGAATCTCGAGCAAGAAATTTAGAAGAATATAATATATGTCAAGCAGTTCTATCTGGCGAAGTACAAAAATTACCAATAATCGTTATTATTATTGATGAATTAGCAGATTTAATGATGCTAGCAAAGAAAGAAATTGAAGATAAAATTATGAGATTAGCACAGAAAGCTCGTGCGGCCGGAATTCACTTGATTTTGGCTACACAAAGACCATCTGTCAATGTTATCACAGGAACAATTAAAGCTAATTTCCCATCAAGAATTGCCTTTGCAGTTACCAGTTTCGTTGATTCAAAAACAATTTTGGATATTGGCGGAGCGGAAAAATTACTTGGAAAAGGCGATATGTTATTTGCACCTAATGATAAACCAGAGCCAACTAGAATACAAGGTTGCTATATAGACGGAAAAGAAGTTGAACGAGTTGTTGAATATATTAAATCAAATAATGACTATGATTTTGATGATGAAACGGCAAAAAGTATAACAGAAATTACAAAAGTAAACGGAAATCCTTTCGCACCAGATAGCGACGCTCAAAACGACGAACTTTTACCGCTTGCACTTCGTTTATTTATAGAAAATGGACAAGCATCAATTACAATGTTGCAACGAAGATTTAGAATAGGATTTTCAAGAGCAGCAAGTTTAGTTGATGAAATGGAACGCAGGGGATATATTGGTGCGGCAGAAGGCTCAAAACAACGATCGGTTAATATTACAATGGAAGAATATAAAAATTTATTTGGGGAATCAAATGAGTAAAAATATAAAATATATTGAAGGGTTTGGAGAAATTACATTAGATGAACTTACGAAAAAGAAGATATCTTTTATAAGTTTGGGCTGTGATAAAAACAGAGTTGATTTAGAAGAAATGATGAACAGTCTTGACAATTTCGGTTTTAAATTCGGGGATTTAGACTTTTCAAATATTGTTATAATAAATACTTGTGCCTTTATTTTACCTGCTCGAAAAGAAGCAATAGACAATATTTTAGAAATGGTAGAATTAAAAAAATCTGGAAAGTTAGAGAAGATTATTGTTACTGGTTGTTTAAGTCAAAGGTACATTGAAGAATTGCAAAAGCATATGCCAGAAGTAGATGAATTTGTCCAATTAAAAGATAACAAAAATATATGTCAAATTATCGCTAAAACTTATGGAATTATAATAGAAAAATTTAAGGATAATGAAGGACAATTACCTATGAGTCCCTTTCATTTTGCTTATTTAAAAATCTCAGATGGTTGTAACAATAATTGTGCGTATTGTACAATCCCGAGAATAAGGGGCAGATACATTTCTAAACCATTTAATGAGGTGATTAGTCGTGCAAAGGAATTAGCTTCAAAAGGAGCAAAAGAACTAATAATCGTTGCCCAAGATACTACGCGTTATGGCTTTGATTTATATGACAAATATCGTTTAACCGAACTGCTTAATGAACTCTCAAAAATAGAAAAAATTAAATGGATTAGACTTCATTATTGTTATCCTGAATTTGTTACAGATGAGTTGTTAGAATTAATGAAAAATAATAAGAAAATTTGCCCTTACATAGATATCCCACTTCAACATATCGATGAAAAAATTTTAAAAGAAATGAATAGAAAAAGTAATGAGCAAGGTATAAAAAATTTAATAACTAAAATCAAGACTAAATATCCTGAAATTGCTATAAGGTCAACCTTTATCGTTGGATTTCCGGGAGAAAATTATTGGCAGTTTTTAAAGCTCTGTAAGTTTATTAGAGAAAACAAATTGGATAATGTTGGATTTTTTGCATATTCGCGTGAAGAGGGAACAAAAGCTTTCTTTATGAAAAGTCAGGTTCCAGAACTTATTAAGAAAATGAGATTGAAAAAGATACAGACTATTCAAGAAAAAATTGCCGATGATAAAAATAGAAAATTAATAGGGCAAGAAGTTGAAGTTTTAATTGATTTGTTTAATAAAGAAACAGGATTTTATGAGGCTAGAAGTAGTAAAATGTCGCCCAATGTTGACTATTATATAAATGTCGAAGATGACCAACGGATACTTATAGGTGAGTTTTTTACAGTTGTATTAAATTCTTACGATAAGTACTCTTTTACAGCTAAATTAAAATAATTTTATAAAACAACTTTTAAAAAATTGCCTAAAATAGAATTTTATTCTATAATTTAGTTATTAAAGGAGTTTAATATGAATTTACCAAATAAAATTACAATGATTAGAATTTTACTAATTCCATTTATGATTTTCTTTTATCTTGCAAATTTTATTCCGGGAGGCTGGGGAAAAATAATCGCATTGGTTATCTTCATTGGCGCTGCATTAACTGATATGCTTGATGGTCATTTAGCAAGAAAGCATAGGCTTGTAACAGACCTTGGAAAGTTTTTAGACCCAATAGCAGATAAATTGCTTGTTATGTCGGCACTTTTACTTGTTGTTTGCGATGGAACGATAGTAGCACCATATGGATTTTTTGCGGCAGTTATTATAATTGGAAGGGAACTGATTATAAGTGCATTAAGACAAGTGGCAGCAGCCAAAAATATAGTCATTGCAGCAGATTGGTGGGGTAAAATTAAAACATTTATAACAGATATTTCAATAGCATTTTTAATTTTATTGAGTTTCTTCTACCAAAATGGATTTGCAAGCGGAACAATATTCTTAGATGTATTCCAGACTATAAATTATATCCTATTAGGTGGAGCAATTTCTTTAACAATTGTATCTGGAATTAATTATCTTGTTAAAAATTGGAAAGTAATAAAATAACGATAAGATTTTTACCCGTCATTGCGAGGAGCGTAGCGACGTGGCAATCCAGACTTCGAAGTCTAAGATTCCTCGCTTCGCTCAGAATGACAGATTAATGATAAGATTTCTCTACTACCTTTCTCTTCGGTCGAAATGACACAAAATTAAATTTGGAGCATCAATTATGAAAGATAACATTTTTAAATGTTTTGGAATTTCAACAAATGAAGTAAAAACAGAAATGGCACCTTTTTTAAAAGATAATCAAGGGGTTTATATATCAATAGAAGGTGAGCAATTACTAGTTGATATAATTTTGCAGGCAGATGATAACAATACATTTTTTTATGAGGTTTCTCGTACTGTTTATGAGAAATTTAGTAAATATATTTATGCCGAGTCTAACATCTCACTTGAGCAGACCGCTTTTGAGTTATTGAAGTTGAGTAATCTTAAACTTGCAATCGCAGAGTCAATCACAGGGGGAGAAATAGTAAGTTCTTTTATTAAAGATAATATAGGTGCTAGCGAAGTTTTGATTGAGGGAGATGTTGTATATTCTAATGATGCAAAAATAAGAAGATTAGGAGTTAGTGAAAAGACTCTTGACACATTTACGAGTGTAAGCTTGGAAACTGCCTATGATATGGCAAAAGGGCTTCTACAAACATCGCCAGCAGATGTAGTTGTTGTCACAACAGGATATGCGAGTTCAACTTCACCTAAAGAAGATGGGGGGCTTGTTTTTATAGGGATTGGCGACAAAAAAAGAATAGAAGTTTTTAAAAATAGATTTACAGGAACTAGAAAAGAAATTATTGAAACAACAGCAAAAGCAGCTTTATTTTATTTAGTTAAAAAACTACGCAAAAATGATTTTATTTTAAATGGAAATACTATATAATTATAGAGTAAATAAAGATATTAAGGGGAATGAAATGATTAGTAAAACAACAGATAAAACAAATAATTTAGACCTGGCAATTAGTCAAATTGAAAAACAATTTGGTAAAGGCGCAATTATGAAGTTGGGAGATAATCCTATCCAGAAAATTGATGTAATTCCAACAGGATGTTTGCCATTAGATATAGCACTTGGAATTAATGGAATCCCAAGGGGAAGAATAATTGAAATTTATGGACCAGAATCATCTGGTAAAACAACTGTTTCGTTACAAATTTTAGCTGAAGCACAGAAAATTGGCGGAACTGCAGCTTTTATTGATGCAGAACATGCTTTGGATCCTAAATATGCAGAAAATCTTGGCGTAAATGTTAAAGATTTATATGTATCTCAACCAGATAATGGAGAACAAGCTCTTGAAATTTGCGAAACTCTTGTTAAATCAGGAGCAGTTGATATAGTTGTTATTGATTCAGTTGCAGCTTTAACACCAAAAGCAGAAATTGAAGGGGATATGGGCGATTCACATATGGGTTTACAAGCTCGTTTGATGAGTCAAGCTTTAAGAAAAATTACAGCAATTGTTAGTAAAAGCAAGACTTGTGTAATATTCATCAACCAATTAAGAGATAAACTAAATACAACAGGATTTGGTGGCTCACCAGAAACAACAACAGGCGGTAAAGCACTTAAATTCTATGCAAGTATTAGACTTGATGTTAGAAAAATAGAATCTATTAAAAATAGTTCAGGAGAAATGATTGCTTCTAGGACACGTGTTAAAGTTGTTAAAAATAAACTTGCACCACCATTTAGAAGTGCAGAATTTGAAATTGTTTTTGGTAAGGGAATTTCAAAAGAAGGTTGTTTAGTTGATATGGCTGTTGAAAAAGACATTATTCAAAAAACAGGTTCTTGGTTTTCATATAATAACAATAAAATTGGACAGGGTAGAGAAAATGTTAAGACATATCTTGCAGAAAATAAAGATATTTATGATGAAGTAGAGAAAAAAGTTTTAGAAGCTTACAATGTTTAAAATAGAACGCACATAAGTGCGTTTTTTTATAACAAAATATTAATCCAAACCATATAAATTAAAGTGGAATGTATTTATAAAAATACTAAAGTAATTTATGATGTTCTGGGCGAAGGGAAAACTTTAATTATTTTTTTGCATGGTTGGGGGGCGAGTAGTCGTTTGATGATGCCTCTTTATAAAAAAATCAGTCAATATGACAATAATTTTTCTTATCTTTTAATAGATTTGCCACCTTTTGGTATGAGCGAAGATCCCATAGAGCCATGGCAGTTAGATGATTATGTAAATTTAACCCAAGAGATTATAAATAGGGTTGATTGGAAAGAAAAAATATATATTATAGGACATTCTTTTGGTGGAAGGATTGGGATTAAATTAGCTTCTAAAATAAAGATTGATAAACTTATCCTATTGGCATCAGCTGGAATTAAACCAAAATTTTCACTAAAAACTCAAATAAAGATTTGGAAATATAAATTTTATAAAAAAATAGGCAGTAGAAAAGCTCAAAATTTAGGTTCAAAAGATTATAGAATTTTATCTCCAGTTATGAAAAAAACTTTTAATAATATTATTAGGGAAGACTTAACTAAAAAATGTGAAGAGATTGAAGCAAAAACTCTTATAATCTTTGGTAATAAAGACAAAGAAACTCCGTTATATATGGGAAAAATACTAAACAAAAAAATTCCAAATAGCAGACTAGTTATTGTTAAAAACGGCGACCATTTTGCATATATTCATTATCTAAATGCAATTTTTCCGTTAATCTATTCGTTCTTAAATTCTGATACATAGAAAATTTCCTGTTAAAAATCATTTAAAAAATTTTTATTTATATTGTATACTAATTGTGAAAAGAAATCATATAAATTCAAGAGGTGTTTATGGCATTCTTTAATCTGACAAATCCAGATTTATATATAGCAATTATTTTTTCAATATGTAATGGGATAGCTCTTTGTTTTTGCGGTTATAAATTTTTGCAAATTATTCAGTTATCTGGTTATAAAATATCAGGGTATTGGGTTTGGCTAAAAGATACTCATGCTAAATTTATAAACAGAATAATAATGCTTTCTTTTATGAGTTTTGCGTGTATGTTAGTTACTGCAACACTATTTGATTATTTAACAAACACGAGTTCTTATCTTTCTTATATAGGGCTAATTTTCTATGTATATTTCATAACTGTTTATACGGTTAATATGTATAACACTCCCAAAAAAACTCCTTTAGTTCAAACCTATCGTATGACTAGATTGTGTGTATTATTGGCATTACTAATGGCAGGTCTTACATTTATAATCATTGCCTTATCAACAGAATTTTTACCTATTTTAAGAATAGCTTCAGTTGCTTTAACTCCACTCTTATTGCCAATAATAGTTCCTTTGGCTCATTTTATAATGGTACCGTTTGAAATTTTAAATTATAAAAAGTATATTCTTTTGGCGAAGATGAAACTAAATAAATATCCAAATTTAGTTAAAATAGGAATTACTGGAAGTTATGGAAAGACTAGTACAAAATACATTTTAAATACAATTCTCTCGGAAAGATATTCTGTTTGTATTTCACCACATAGTTTCAATACTCCAATGGGAATTACAAAGGTAATTTTGGAATATTTGAAGCCTAATAACGATGTTTTAATAGTGGAAATGGGCGCAAAACAGGTTGGAGATATAAAATATTTATGCGATATTGTAAATCCAAAATATGGAATATTGACATCAGTTGGCAATCAGCATTCAGCTACTTTTTTAACTATTGATAATATTAAGAAAACTAAAAATGAGTTAATAAAGTCTTTACCAGATGATGGATTGGCAATATTTAATGGAGACAACAAAATCTGTATGGATTTGTATAATGATTGTAAAATTAATAAGAAATATTCTAGCTTGAATAATAAAGATGCTTTTGCTAGAGCGGAGGATATTAAGATTTCTAACAGAGGAATTTCATTTAAGTTAATTATTGACAAAAATGAGATAGAATGCACAACAAAGTTGTTGGGCTCACACAACTTAACCAATATTTTAATGAGTGCCACACTTGCTTACAATTTAGGATTATCTTTACAACAAATACAAATAGGAATTTCAAAATTAGAACCAGTAAATCATAGATTAGAGCTACGAAAGGAAAACGGGCTAAATATTCTAGATGATTCCTATAATTCCAATATTGAGGGATCAATGGGAGCATTGGAAGTACTAAAACTCTTCGAGAAAGGAAATAAGATTGTTGTGACACCGGGATTGGTTGAATTAGGAATTAAAGAAAAAGAAGAGAACATTAATTTTGGTAAGAATCTATCAAAAGTTGCTAATTTTGTTATTATAGTAAATAAAACTAACCAAGAATCAATAAAACAAGGACTAATAGACTCAAAATTCCCAGAAGAAAACATTCTTTGCGTAGACACTATAATTGAAGCAAAATTAAAATTGAAAGAAATAGCAAAATCCGGCGACACCATTCTCTTTGAAAATGACTTACCAGATAACTATACTTAAATCTATCTCAATTTTACTATTGTTGAAGCACTTCGCCTTATGTCATCAGTGATTGCGGCATAGTGTTTTTTAGTTGTATTAACATCTTTATGTCCTAGAACATCGGCAACTATATAAATATCTCTCGTTTCGTGATAAAGATTTGTACCAAACGTACTGCGAAGTTTATGGGGTGATACTTTTTTAAGAGGATTAATTGCGCCAGTATACTTTTTGACTAGATTTTCAACAGCTCTAGGAGTTATTCTTTTTCGTTGTAAAGAAAGGAAAAGGGCAGGATCATCTTTATCAAAAGGTTCAATATTTTCGCGAACTTTTAGCCATTCAATTAAGGCATTTTTCACTTCATTGGAGAAATATAAAACAACCTCATTTCCACCTTTTCGCGTGATTTTAAAACTATTGTCATCAAGGTTAATATCTTTTACATTTAGTCCAACACATTCACTTATACGAATTCCAGTACCTAAAAACATACTTAGAATTGCAACATCGCGTTCTTTTGTCCTCTTATTATAGGATGTTTCTCTTTTAGATAGGTTAGTTGGTTCTTCCGCTTGATCAAGAAGTTTCGCTACTTCGTCAACATCTAATCGCACAATCTCTTTTTGATGTATTTTAGGCGTAGAAATTTTAGTAACGACATTGGATAAAATCAAATCTTGATTGAAAAGATATTTGAAAAGGCTTCTTATTGCGGATAAAACGCGCGCTTTACCTTTTTCTTTATATATATGTACCTTACTGCCTTTTTCAAAATAGGAAATATAACTTAAAAATCGTTCAATATCGCGAGCTGTTATTTGGTCAATTTCCTTTATAGTAATCTGTTTTATTTCTTTATTTAATGTATTTGATAAGTAACCCAAGAACATTTTTAAATCACATAAGTAATTTAATCTTGTTAAACTAGAAGTATTGTTTTCAATGGAAATAATAAAGTCATTTAAATAATTAGGAAGAGCTAATAACTCTTCTGTTATTTTTTTTTGATTTTTCAAGTCTTCTTCATCGTGATATGATAACTTACTCATATTAGAATAGTAAAGTTTTTAACAATTAAAGTCAAATACTTTGTTATCTTTTAAAATTTTATTGCATAGTACTACTACATATAGTGTATTATGTAATAATAATATACAAAACTTACTTTAAAAAAATTACTTATTAGTTAATATGATTAATTGACTTATCTTTTTGTATAATGTAAAATAGTTTTATTAATTATTATAGGAGAATGTATGATTTCGATAGACTTGATTAGAAGAAATCCTGAGTTAGTAAAAGAAAATATCAAGAAAAAGTTTCAATTTAGTAAGTTGGAATTGGTTGATAAGGTTATTGTATTAGATAAAGAAATTCGTGTGTTTAAACAAGAAGCTGATGATTTAAGGTCTGCAAAAAAGAAATTGAGTGACCAAGTTGGCTTATTTATGCGAAATAAAGAGATTGAGCAAGCGGAAGAAACAAAAATTCAAGTGACTAAAATAAATGAAAAGATTCTTGAACTAGAAAATAAAGTAAGCAAACTTGATGAAGATATTAAAAAAATTATGATGGTAATTCCTAATATCATTGCTGCTGATGTTCCTATTGGCGAAAATGATAGCCAAAACGTTCAAAGAGAGGTATTTGGAAAACCTGTTGTTCCTGATTTTGAAATTCCTTATCATTCCGACATTTTAGAAAATTTAGGTGGATTGGATTTAGATAGTGCTAGAAAAACAAGCGGAAACGGCTTTTATTTTTTACTAGGTGATGTTGCAAGACTTCAATCCGCAATTTTGAGTTATGCGCGAGATTTTATGATAGACAAAGGCTTCACATATTGCATTCCTCCTTTTATGATTAGAAGCGAAGTTGTCAATGGTGTTATGAGTTTTTCAGAAATGGAAAATATGATGTATAAGATTGAAGGAGAAGACCTTTATCTAATTGGCACAAGCGAACATAGTATGATTGGAAGATTTAAAGACACAATCACAGATGAAAGTAAGTTGCCTATAAGCTTGACATCATACTCTCCATGTTTTAGAAAAGAAGTTGGGGCACATGGTATAGAAGAAAGAGGGATTTATCGTGTTCATCAATTCGAAAAACAAGAAATGATTGTTATCTGTAGGCCTGAAGAATCCATGGATTGGTATAACAAGTTATTACAGTACACAGTTGAATTTTTTAAAACGCTTGATATTCCAGTTAGAACTCTTGAATGTTGTAGTGGTGATTTAGCGGATTTAAAAGTAAAGAGTTGCGATGTCGAAGCATGGAGCCCAAGGCAACAGAAATATTTTGAAGTAGGAAGTTGTTCTAATTTAGGCGATGCCCAAGCTAGACGACTTGGAATAAGATATAAAACCGATAAAGGAAATGTTTTAGCTCACACTTTAAACAATACTGTTGTAGCACCTCCAAGAATGCTTATTTCGTTTATTGAGAATAATCTTGAAAGAGATGGAAGTGTAAAGATTCCAGTTGCTTTAAGGGCCTATATGGGCGGAAAATCAAAAATAGAACCAAAAAAATAGGAGAGTATGGCAAATCAAAGAAAAGTTATTGATAAAGGTATGATAGAGGAATTTGGAGCAACACCAGATGCCAATAATTTTCGTGAAGTAATTTATCACTTTTCTGAAATATTTGAAGAAATTACAACAGATTTATCTAAAACTAATTCATATCTAAATATAAAAAATATAGAATTAATACCCTTTGGAGATTACGCAAATAATACGGAAATCACTAATTCAGAAATTGACTTATATCTTGCTGTAAAATCTGCTCAAATTGAATTAAATTCGATTGGACCTATGGAAAGTAAATGGAAAAATTTTTGGAATAGAGTAGTTAATGCCTGGAAAAATAGAAAGGCAAATACCAGAAAAGCAAAGAAAAGAGCTAAAAAACTTGCCAATAAACAATCGAAAATGTTAACAATAGAGGACTTGAAAGAAAAAAAAGAAAAGCCTTATACAATTCTTTCTTTTAAAGATGACTATTATAACAAGTTGGTAGATAAGTTTACAACTTCAACGATATTATATAATCAACATACAAAAATTAAAATCCTTGCAAAAGATGAATTTGGATTTAAAATTAATATTTATCCGGCTTTTAAGCATGAAAATGGCATTAAAACTTGGGACAATTTAAAAAATAAGTTTGTTTTAATCAAACCTTTGGAAGCGCAAACGCTTTTAAAAAATAAAAATGAAGAAATAAATCTTATGAACAATTTTAAGATAAGAGATTCTTTTTACAGAATTGTTAGAATTTTTAAGAGTCTCTACTTCAATATCTATCACACGGACAGTTATTTATTTATAGATAGTTTAATTTATAATTGTCCCGATACTTTATTTAGAGTTGATTCAAATAGTTCTATTTACAAAATATTTATAAAAATTTTAAATTATCTTAATAATACAGATATATCAAAATTTAAATCGATATACAATAATGAAAAAACCATAACTGAACAAGAAAATATTAATTTTTATAGTTTAGGAAAGTTTATCAAAGAAATAAACGAATATTTAATTTAGAAATTTGCATAGTAGTAAATATTATTTTGTTTAAATAGAAAAAGAATTCAATTATAATTGATAATTATATAACTATTATTGATATAAAGTATATAAATCCCATATTTTACGAATTAAATACACAGCATTTATTCGTAAAATGTGTCTTTTACGAATAGTTTAACTTTGTTATTTCTTTTAAATAAGCGCCATCCCCCTATTAAAATTGATTTCAATAGACTTTTCTTTCATACGATGATGTTGATTCTCTCATCTCTCGTCATTGCGAGGAGCATGGCGACGTGGCAATCCAGACTTCGAAGACTAAGATTCTTCGCTTTACTCAGAATGACATTGAGAGAATTTCTCGCTCTGCTGCTTAAAAGGTGGTGATGTTTCATTATCTCTTTAAAAAACTAACACAATAAGGCTCTCCTAAATCATTTACGGTAATACCATTTGCTTTGCAAATACCCTTTTCATTAAATAGACAGTCCGCATCGCATAAAATATGAATTGTTTTTCTTGATCTATGAGGGGAATCTTTTATTGGTTTCTTAAATAATTTTTTAGACATATCATTTGCTTTATTTTCGTTCTCTATTTCTCTTTTAGTATCGATATAATAAGTATCACACTGCACTTTTTTGGTTATCTTTATGCTTTCTGCAAAACAGCTATGGGTTTTGTTATACTTACAGGTTGTTTTCCTACATCTTATATCCATTATGCTCTATTCCCCTTTTATGTGGTTATTTAAGAAGTTTAATTTTGTAGGTTACTATTTTAGTCGGATATTGTACTTTACATCTTTTCTAGTGACGTCTTTTACCATTCTTTCCGTGTCATTTCGACTGAGCGAAGCGGAATGGAGAAATCTCTTCCTTATTATTTTTAGCTTTTTTATTACTCTTTATACTCTATAAATTGACTTTTGATATAAATTAATATAATATAAATATGAGGTGTAGTAATGAAAGTTATATTTATTCAAGATGTTAAAGGAAGTGGGAAAAAAGGCGAAATCGTCAATGTATCAGATGGATATGCAAGAAACTTTTTATTGAAAAAGGGACTCGCAAAAGAAGCGAATCCTGCCAATTTGGCACTCAATGCTCAACTAAAAGAATCAAATGCTTTTCATAAATCTATTGAAATTGATGAAGCAAAAAAATTGGCAAAAATATTAGAAACAAAAACTATTACTTTGTTTATTAAATGTGGAGAAAATGGTAAAATATTTGGCTCAGTAACTTCAAAAGAAATTGCTGAAGAATTAATAAAACAAGGCATTGAAATTGATAAGAGAAAAATTATTCTTGACTGCCCTATTAAAACTTCTGGAATTTACACAATAACTGCAAAAATTTATCCAGAGATTACAGCAAAATTTAAGGTTGTAATACAAGAAGAATAGAACCAACGTTGAGATGGCGAAATTGGTAGACGCGCTAGATTCAGGTTCTAGTATCGTAAGATATTGCGGGTTCGAGTCCCACTCTCAACACCAAAACAATACCAAATGATTTCAAAATTTAATTTATAATTTAAAAGAGCGACTTAGTCGCTCTTCTATTTAATTTGATTTCCGCTTTTGTCAGTGAAAGTTCCCAACAAAAGCATTACAAAATCTATTATTAATCCAATTCCAAATAGTCCGGCAGTTAATAGATATAAAACACCGGTTCCTATTTTGCCAACAACAAACCTATGTATGCCTAACACCCCAAAGAAAAAACATATAATAGCCAAAACCCATCTATTCATGTATGACCTCCTTAATTTTTAGTTTAACCAAAATTAAGAAGTTTATTTAAGTGTTATACTTTTTTATTTTTCAAAATTCCTTCGATTATTTGTATTGTTTTGTTCATGTCATCATTTGGAATTATAAGATCGTAGTTTGGTATATGTGAGTATTCAAAATCAAAACGAGCTAATCGTTTTTCAATATTGTTCTCTCCTCTCAATTTTAATCTGCGAATTAATTCTTCTTTGGGAACCTCTAAAAATATTGAAATTATCTTAACCTTATTTCCTATTTTATCGACCATATTTTTTTGTCCCAAAACTCCAACATCTTTTATAAAATCATTTTTTTTAGCAATGATTTCATTAATTGACTCATTTAAAATACCGTAATAATCACCGTGTATTTCTTCATGCTCGAAGAGTTCTCCGTTCTTAATTTTTTTGTTAAATTCTTCTTTCGATATTCGTATGTAAGGAGAAGTTCCCACTTCATCATCTCTTACAACACTTCTTGTGGTACAAGATTTCAAAAATCTTAACTTTGGATTTCTCTTTATTAATTCATTAATAATTGTGTTTTTTCCTGCTCCAGAACTGCCAGATAGTATAATAAACATATTTATCTCCCGTATAAATACATATTATCGAAATAGCAAAATAAAGTCAAATAAAATAGAGATTTATAAAGATGAGATTTCTCCATTTTGCTTTGCTCCAGTCGAAATGACATGGAAGAATATTTCGTTAAAATAAACAAGATGAAAATTGAAACGGGTCGAAAAAATAATAAATATAAATAAAGTTTATAACGAAAGGAAGAGGCAAATGCCTCTACCAATTTGAAATGATTTCTTTTAGTCCTTCGATATATTTCAATGAATCTATATCCTGAGAAACGATTAAATCAATTTCTTTAATAACCACCCCATTTCTACTAACTTTTATAGTGCCAATTTTATTGTCTTTTTTCATTGGTGCTTTAATTTTATCTAATGACTCTACACTAACTGAATATTCAGTCACATCACCTTTCTTTGTTACGCCATAAAAGTTTTCGCTAGCATAGATTGGACATTCTTTTATTTTACTTTTTAATACTTTAAGATTTGTAATTGGTTGGTCTGTTGAAACTATTTGTTTGTTTTCAAAATTACTAAATCCATAGTTTAATAGTTTAGAAGTTGCGTTAAATCTTTCTGTGCTTCCTTTTGAGCCTAAAACAACACCGATTAATCGCATATTTCCTCGTTCTGCTGATGCAGATAAACAATATCCAGCCTCATCTGTTGAACCTGTTTTTCCACTATCACAACCTTTAAAATATCTTATTAGTTTATTTGTGTTGGTCAACTCAGTTTCTCTGCCAGATGGGTGCGTTAGTGTATCCATCCAAATAGTGCTATATTTAAAATAATCTTTATGTTTTATAACTTCTTTTAATAACTTTGCAGAATCTCGTGCTGTTGAATACTGTTCCGGCTCTGGTAATCCGTTTGAATTTGCATATAAAGTGTCGTTCATTTCCAATTGCTTTGCTCTTTCATTCATTTTTTTAACAAAAGTTTGTTCTGTCCCTGCAATTTTTTCAGCTAATGCAACACTTGCATCGTTTGCAGAAGAAACGATTACACTCTTTAACATCTCTTCAATGGTATAGTCTGTATATGGATCAATAAAAACTTGACTTCCACCCATACCTGAAGCCTCTTCACTAGTTGTTAATTTTTCTTCTAGTGTCAAATCCCCACTTTCAATACTTTCCAACGTCAATAGAATTGTCATTAATTTTACTATACTAGCAACTTGTACTTTTTCATCTGAATTTTTTTCAAATAGCACATCTCCAGAATAAAAATCCATCAAAAAAGCGGATTTTGCATCTATCTCTATTTCAGGCTCACCATCAGCATAAACAAATCCTAATGAATTACCGCAAAATATAGAAGGTACTATGCATAATAATATACAACATATAGAAATTATAATCTTTTTCATAAAAAACTAACTCCTTTGAAGTTAGTTTAAGAATTTTAACCAAAATTATACTTTTCTTATATTAAATTTATTATCTATAAATTTTGTTATAAGAATTTTTAAATTTTTGGAAGCGGTTTTTGATTTTGATAGAACACCTTCATGTGTTCCTTTTGTTCCTGCCTTATTGCAAACTACTCCAAAGCATAAAACTTTTATATCATAAAAGCGACTTAACACTACATCTACTGCTAAACTCATAGAAACTGTATCTCCAAATTTTTCTAATCGCTCTATTTCAGCTGGTGTTTCATATGAAGGTCCTGTAACTTGGATATGAATTCCTTCTTTTAAATCTATTTTTTCTTCTAAAGATATCTCTTTAACTACATTTCTATAAACACTGTCATAAGCATCAAACATACTTAAAAAATATTGGTCTCTTTTCCCAATTAAAGGATTAGGGGCTAAATTAACATGGTCTTTAATTAGCACAATATCCCCAACATTTACATCTTTACTAACGCCACCCGTTGCTGTTGCTAGTATTAAATCTTTAACTTCAAGCGCTTTAAGAATTGCAAACGGCAAACTAACCTTATCCATATCACCACTTTCATAATAATGAAAACGGCTAAGTTTGATAATCTTAATTCCTTTATATTCTCCAAAAATAAAACTATCTATATGTCCCTTAACAATTGATACAGGTAAACCAACATCTGCATAAGTAATTTCTTTATATATTTTTATATCTGGACAAGCATCAGACAAACCAGAACCAAGAATTAATCCAATTTCTGGCCTAAAATCCCCTATTACTTTCTTTATTTTTTTAATTATCTTATCAATTTTTACCATAGTAACTCCATTTATATTTTATCAAAATAAATTTTTATTTCCAACTTATATTACAAGGATTATCTTACTTGAAAATATATAAAGTAATAGTGTTTCAATAAGATTTATTATTAGTAATAAGGTGAAGAATATAAGAAATTTATGCCAAATCTTAAAATCGTTGCAGATGCCATACCGCTTTTTTATGTAAGAGAATTTAAAGGCATATGCACAAAACATAATAATAAGAAACAACGATATCAATTGGCAAGGGACAACAATAAAAATTGTACAGAGAATTCCTCCAAGGCCATTAAATATTATTATGATTGTGGCATTTAAACTTAACAAGTATGCTCTATACACAACTACAAAAATATTTACAGGAATTAAAAAGATAGAAGATGAAGAAACAAAAATCATTAAGGAAACGACACAAGATGAAAAAAGTCTTGAATAAAATAAACTGGAAGTTCCTAAATTTCCATTTAAATAACTGGATAGAGAGAAATCATTGAAATCAATTAATGTGAAGCCTTGAGAATATTTTACAGCTGTAAAAATCCCTGTAAAAATACCGACAATTGCAATCAATATGAAAAATAAAGTAGTTTTTCTATTATCTTTAAAAACTTCGAATAACTTATATCTTACACCCATCCATCTGCGTGAAAAACTAACATTTTTCATAATATAACTTATTCATTTATTCGACAGAAAATAACAAAAAACCAAAAAGGTTGAGATTTCTCCACTTCACTTCGTTTCGGTCGAAATGACATAAGGAGAAAGTTAATAAATTAATTTCTAAATGACATAAAGAAAGAAAAGTTAATAAAGCAAAGAATTAATAAAGCAACAAGAAGATTAACCTGCAATCATCCAGTCAACATAAATTCCATATCCTTTTGTTGGATCAGAAACAAAAACGTGTGTAACTGCTCCAACAATTTTTCCATTTTGTAAGATTGGACTTCCACTCATTCCTTGAATTATTCCCCCTGTTAAGTCCAAAAGCCTTTTATCTGTTACGCGAAATACGAAACTCTTATCGCTTGAAGTTGGCTGATAGTTTGCCTTGATAATTTCAATCTCATACTCTTCATTTACTCCACTAATTCCGCTAATTAAGGTTGCTTTGCCCGGCTTCATAATTAATCTGCTTCCAACTTCCGCTATTTTATTAGTATCAATAATTTTATCTTTTTCAGTAATCGTTCCAAAAACTCCAAACGGTGTATTTTTCTCAATTACACCCTTATTGTTTTTTCCTTGCATAAAAACACCTTTTATTTCTCCTGGAGTTCCTTTTTCTCCCTTATTTAACCCCACAACACTACATGTGAAAATCTTTCCACCCCTCGCTGGTATTAAAGTTCCAGTTTCGTAGTCTGTGATAGGGTGACCTAATGCCCCATATTGCAAGTTATCGCATCTTACATAAGTTAAAGTTCCAACGCCTGCCGCATCATTTCTAACCCAAACTCCTAACTTATATCTGTTTTCTTCCTTGTCCAGTATTGGTTCAATTCCAAATTCAATATTTTCACTATTTCTGGTAATATGTAAGGTGATTTTCTCTCCTTTATAACTTTCGGCATCAAGAATTTTTTTCAAATCTTCCAATGAAGATACTTTAGTATCATTTATAGCCGTTAAAATATCTCCCTTTTTTAGACCAGAATTTTCAAAATTATTAACTAAGCCATCAGATGAAAGGACAGAATTCCCGCCTAATATAATAAGACCATCAACATCTATTGAAAAGCCGATAGGCATTCCTCCAACAAAAATCTCTTTTTCATCTCCTATATTAGTTTCTATGGATTTTATTGGCAAAAACCCGAAAAGCTTAAAAATTAATGTTTTAATTGTTTGTTTCTCGCCCCCAACTGATATAGTTTTTTCTTCTATATGGGCAGTTATATTTTTGCCGAAAGGTTTATTTTCGTTTATATTTTCAACATCAGTATAGGATATGGGCAAATTTTCTGGGAGTGTGTACACTTTCAAAAATTGCATATTCAAGCATATAATTAAAAGGGATAATGTGAATATCCCAAGGAAAACTAAAAGCCTAACTCTTTTTGCCATCAAAAACCTCGCTTTAATAGTTTTTGAAGTTTTGGCTTTATTATTCTATATTTAATTTAATTTGTTTATTTTGTGTTAACATATTTTTTGCAAAACTAACGCTGTTTTCGTCCACTTTACCATAAGATAAAAGAGCAATCTCATCAATGATTTCACTGCTTTCAAGCACTTTAATTTGTGTTTCTGTTCTCTCTCCACTTTGACCTTTTGATACAAAATAAAATTCATCTCCCATTGATGCAACTTGTGCCAAATGAGTTATACAAATCACTTGATAATTTTTTGATAATTTAGCAATTTTCAAAGCAACCTCATTAGCAATTTTCCCACTAATTCCTGAATCTATCTCATCAAAAATTAGAGTTTCGGAGCCACAGATTTCTGCAATAACATTCTTAAATATAAGCATAAATCTATTCATCTCTCCACCAGAGATTGTCTTTGCAAGAGGCTTTAAGTCTTCTCCATAGTTTGCAGAGAACAAAAACTCTACATCTTCTAAACAGTTAATATTATAACGCTCTAAATTAAAAATTGACTCTGTTAACGGGAAAAAATTAATTTTAAACCTAGCCTTTAAAATACCAAGTTCTGCTAATCCTTCGACTATTTTACTTTCAATTTCAAGTGCGTGTTTTCTGCGAATTTTACCTAATTCGTTCATTAATACTAACACTTTATCTAATAAATCTTTCTTTTCTTTTTCTTTCAATGAAAGATTTTCTTCGGCATTTTCTAATCTGTTTAATTTTTCTTTGGATTTTGTTAAAAACAGGTTGATGTCTTCCAAGTTGTTACCATATTTTCTCTTTAAGCTATCTAATTTTTCTCTCCTTGCCACCATCTTTTCAAGTGCATTTTCATCAAAATTATAATCTTCGCTTAATCTAATTAAGTTCTCACTTACATCTTCAAGATCAAGAGATAAACTGTTAAGTGTTTTATTTAAATTTTGAACTTTATCATCAAAATTTTCGATGTTTGAAAGTGCTCTTATTGTTGTTTTAATTAAATCTAATACAGAACTTTCTTCCCCATTTAATGATTCATTTGCAGTTGAAAGTGCAGATTGAATTTTTTCGGCATGAGATAATTTTTCTAAAGTTTCATTAAGTTCTTCATCTTCATTTTCCTGAATGTTAGCATCTTCTATCTCTAAAATTTGATATTTTAATAGGTCAATTTGTCTTTCTCTATTTTCACCCGACCCACCAAGTGTTTTTATTTCTTTGTTTAATTCATTAAGCTTATCAATTATTGCCGATATATCTTCCTTTGCTCTTTTTAATTCACTTGGCTTATAGGAATCAAGAATTGAAAGATGATTTTTCTGTTTTAAGAGTGAAATACTTTCATTTTGACTATACGCATCTACCAGTAACCCACCAACTTCTCTTAAAGTATTTGCTGTTACAATTTCACCATTAATTCGCGCATCTCCTTTACCTGTTTGAGAATACGACCTAGTCAATAAAACTTCTCCTCCATCGCATTCAATTCCAAAATCATTTAAAAGATTAAAGACCTTTTCATTTTCAGTTATAAATTTTGCAGTAACTTTCATTTGTTCTTCGCCATTTCTAATAATAGTTTTGTCTGCCTTGCTTCCCAAAACGAAATTTAGAGCATCAATAATAATACTCTTTCCTGCTCCAGTTTCGCCTAATATAACATTAAATCCTTTAGATAGATTTAATTCAAGATTTTTAATTAAAGCTACATTATTTATTTTTAAAAACTCTAACATTCTTCTTCTGCCTCTAATAGTAAAATTATAACAAAGTAAAAAAAAATTAGCAATTTTATTACTAATCTTTTGTTAATTATGAATTTAATAAGTTATCTAGAACTTTCTCTGTATTTATTGCTTCTTCGTTAGAAGGAAGAATTATCATTACCGTATCATCGCCTGCAACGGCTCCTAATACGCAATTTAAGTTTAACTTTTCAACCAATCCGCATATAGAATTCGCCATCGATCTAATAGTCTTTAAAATCACCAAATTTTGTGCAGTTTTTATCGAAAAGACTGCTTCCTTGAATATTGATATGTATTTATTAGATACTGCTTGTTCTCCCGAGTTAACAATCGCGTACTTATATTTTCCTGATTCAGCACTCAAAATTTTAATAAGTCCTAATTCTTTTATATCTCTTGAGATGGTAGCTTGGGTAATATCGAGTTTCGCTGCCTTTAATTCAGAAACTAATTCGTCTTGTGTTTCAATTTCTTGAGTAGAAATCAATTCAAGTATTTTAGATTGTCTAACCGAACGTGCCATAATCCATCTCCCTTTAAGTACTATGCAAAATTTTTATAAGTACTATGCAATTTATTAACCTAAAAATTGAAGTATAAATTTACAACATTTGTTAATCGCTGAAACCCCTTATTTTAAAGGAGTATAGCGGTTATTGTATATTTATGAATTGATATTTATACAAGCCAACTTTCAGTGTTTAGAATGATTATACATACTAATTTATAATTATGCAAGTGATTTTTTTATATTTATAAAAGGAATTTTTTATAAATATAATGAACTTGAATTTTAATACATTTAAAATTTATAAATATAAATAGATATTCATTCTACCCTGCTCTATCATATTGACAAAGATAAATTCTGCCCGCTTATAAAAAATAAAAAAATGGACAACATAAATTATCCACTTTTCTAGAAGGCAATATCTCGAGTAAACCTTGCAGCATAGGTTCGGTTGGATTTCCCACTTTCTCACTTATCGTTACCAATAAGCAGTTTCCTTTTAAGAGTAGTTTCACCGAATCGCCACTAAGACCACACTATAATCCCCGAGTTATTATTTTTTTAAAAACAGTCTAGAGATTTTCTCAAACAATTCAAATTTTGTTCTTATTCTATTTTGCAGAGTTGATTTCATCAAGAATACGCTTTCACGAATTGCCTAAATATATTGGCCAATATGTTTAGGTTTTTTCTTAAATCCCAACAACTCCACTCAAGTCAGGCTACACTACACACAGCAATTTTTTCACCGCATTGTAGGTTGTCATCCAAATAGTAATTCCTCTAACAGAACTACCATATTGAGTCTCAACGATTTTTGGGCTTACATTCCACATGCCATTGCAGCGTTCCCAAAGATCTTAAATTCCAGCATCCACCCCAGTTTGGGCAACCAAGGCAAACACAAGAAGTGTCACAGATATGCCCTTTAACGCTTTTAGCGTCTTACAAACAAATCCAAATTGACTAGAATACTGCGCCTTCTTTGGTATTATACAATATATTAAAGAAAAAAGCAAATATGTTATAATAAAATCTTCTTTTAAAACGAGTATTTAATTTTTTGTTATAGTTTATAAAATATGATATATTATATATTATGGAAAAAGATGATACAGAAAAAAAACAAATTGAAAAAACAAACAAAACTAAAACTGATAAAATAGATCTGAAGACTACAACAAATAAGGCTGTGAAGAAGAAAAAACCATCTTGGATAGTGTGGCCTATAAAAATTTTAGTGATAACGATTTTTTTATCTTTAGCTTTTAGCTCACTAAGTGAACTTGTTTTGTCTAATGCTGGTATATTAGTTTCTGTTTTAATTATAGTATTTCTTCTTATATTTGGAATTTTATCAGATATGATAGGGGTTGCTACTGCTGCCTGCTCTATCGAACCTTTCACGGCAATGTGTTCTAGAAAAATTAAAGGTTCGGAAGTTGCAATGTATCTAGTCAAAAACGCAGAAAAAGTTTCCAGCATTTGTAACGATGTGATTGGAGATATTTGCGGAATTATTTCAGGAGCAGCGGGCTCAGTAATTGCCGCCAAACTTATTTTATCAACATCAATAGACTCAATCCATATTTTAATTGCTGCTTCAGTCAGTTCTATTATCGCAGGTTTATTAATTTTCGGTAAAGCATTATGCAAAAAATACGCAATGGACAACTGCACAAAAGTCGTCCTAGCAACTGGAAAATTTATTAGCATCTTCAATTTTAAAAGGAAGTAACATTGTTACTTTTTTTTACATTATGATTTAAGTTTTTATTCGGTTTTTAAGTCTATAATTTCCTTATAGATATTTTCAATTTTTACTAACTTCTTTATTTTCTTATCTCTTGTCGAAAGTTCAACTTCGCCATTAGCAAAGTTTTTAACTCCAAAAATAACTCGAAGCGGAATACCAACAAGATCAGCGTCTGCAAAAGCAACGCCAGCAGAAACATTTTCTCTCTCATCATAAAGAACATCAATTCCTTTATTTATAAGTGAGTTATATAATTTATCTGATTCTTTCCTAATGTTTTCATCTTTTACTAGAAGTATTATTTGAACATCAAATGGGGCTATCTCTTTTGGCCATATTATCCCATAATTGTCAAAAGATTCTTCAACGGCACATGCCATAATTCTGCCTAAACCAATACCATAACAACCCATTATTGGAGTTTGTCGTTTGCCATTTTCATCTAGATAAGTCATTCCCATTGATTTTGTATATTTTGTTCCAAGTTGAAAAATGTTTCCGATTTCAACTCCCCTTTTCTCTTCAAAAGTATGTCCACACTCGCAAATATCTCCAGAAGAAACAAGATTAAAATCAAAAAATTCAATTCCCTTTATATCTCTTTTTGGATTAAAACCGGATATGTGAACATCTTTTTTATTCCCACCAGTAATCAAATTCTTTTCATTTCTAAGAGATTCATCAAAAACTACTTTAACTCTTTTATCACTAGTTGGGTTAATAGCGCCGATAAAGCCATCTTCAAGTCCAAATTCTTTTGGAGATTGACGAGAATATATTTCTTCTTTTAAAAAGTTTTTAAGTTTTATTTCATTTACATCGCGGTCTCCACGAATAAAAACAACCACCGCGTTATCTTTTCCATAACCAAAAACAACAGCCTTACATAATTCGCTAGGCTTTTTATTCAAAAATGAGCAGACTTCTTCAATCGTTTTACAATTTGGAGTTTTAATTTCTTTTAACTCTTCTTGATTAAAAGTGACTGGTTTTATTGAACAGCTTGCAACTTCTTGATTATAGGATTTCCCACAGTTGGAACAAATTATAAGCTTATCTTCTCCTGCAGAATTGACACTCATAAATTCATCAGCAACTTTACCACCCATCATTCCAGAATCTGAGCGCACAGAAATTACATTTTTTAAACCACAATTTTTATATATATTGAAATATGATTGTTTTTGAATTTCATAATACCTTTCTAAATCATCTTGTGTTGTATGAAAACTATATGCATCTTTCATCGTAAATTCACGAACACGAATTAATCCTGCCCTTGGGCGAGCCTCATCACGAAGTTTCGTCTGAATTTGATACACCATAAATGGATATCTCTTATAACTATCCGTTTCAGAACGAACGGCATCAACAGCAGCTTCTTCATGTGTCATACCAAGAACCATATCGGCTTCTTTTCTGTCTTTGAGTCTAAACATCTCTTGTCCAATAGATGAATATCTACCGCTTTCGTCCCAAAGTGTTTTGGGCATCATTACTGGAAATAAACACTCTTGTCCTTCAATTCGATTCATCTCTTTACGAATAATGTTCTCAATTTTTGATATAACTCTTTTTCCTAGTGGAAGAAGTGTATAAATTCCTGCTCCAACTTGTTTTATGTAGCCTCCACGAATTAAAAACTCGTGAGAAATAACTGAAGCTTCACTTGGTTTTTCTTTAAATCTTTCACTGACTAAATTTCGTAACAACATATTAACTCCTATAATTTTTATCATTATGTTGGTCTTATTTTTTACATACTACACTATATCTTGTAGTACTATGTATTTGGTTTAAACTTTTCTTCTATAAAATTGTCTAAATCTTTTTTGATTATTGTGATCTTTCCTTTAACTTCTTCTAATTGAGTTAAGCAATATTTTACTAATTCTGCTCCCCTCTCATAAAATTTGTTTGCTTCACTCAAACTAATTTTTTCATTCTCTATTTTAGATATAATTTCATTTAATTCTTTCTCAGCTGATTCATAAGTTAATTCCTGATCCATTTTTTACTCCTTATTTATCTTAAGAGGCTCAAGCTTCACAACTTCACTTGTAATTTTACCATCTTTTAAATATATTTCCAAACTATCTTGTGGTTTTAATTGTCCTATTCCACTTATACCCTCGCCGTTTCGTTCTATTTTAGCAAATCCTCTTTCCAATAATTTTCTTGGATTTAATTTTTCCAACATCTCATTAATAAGATTTATTGAATAATCTCTATCATTTAAAAGATTCTTAATTCCCACTTCAAAATCTTTCCTTAAATTTTTCAGGGAATTATCAGCATCTGTTGCTTTTAAAACTAAAACTGATGCTATTCGGTCGTATTTTGATATCACCTCTGCAATTTTTCCCCGCTTTTCACTAACTACAAGCTCCGCTGCAGCTGATGGAGTTGGCGCTATTAAATCAGAAACAAAATCAATAATTGTAAAATCTGTTTCGTGTCCAACAGCTGATACTAGCATTTTTTTACAATCAAACGCAACTCTCGCCAACTCCTCGGAGTTAAATGGCATCAAGTCTTCAAACGAGCCACCTCCCCTTGCAACTATTATGACATCAACATCGTAGTTATCAAAAAATTTTATTCCCTCAATTATATCTTTATCAGCACCTTCGCCTTGCACCCTTGTGGGATACAGAACTATATCTATTGATTTATCTCTTCGAGTAGTAACATTAATTATATCTTGTATAACCGCTCCCATTTCAGAAGTAACAACGCCAATTCTCTTAATATTCTTTGGTATTGGTTTCTTTTTTTCTTCATCAAAAAGCCCTTCTTGCGCTAATCTCTCTTTAGTTTCTAAAAACTTTTTAAATAACTCGCCAATTCCATAAGGCTCAACCTTGACTACATTAAAATTGAGTTTTCCGCCTTTAACATAATATCTTGGAGTTCCAGTAACAACAACCAAATCTCCATTTTTTAAATTAGTTCCATCTGCTCCAAAGAAAACACAAGACAAAATAGCTTCTTCGTCTTTTAGCGAAAAATAAGCATTTCCCCTTAAAATAGAAACCCCTGAAATTTCACCAAAAACCATAATATTATGAAGCAATCCTTCTGCTTCAAAAATACCCTTTATATAACCACTCAATTGTGATACTGAAATCGCTTTTTGTTCCATTAATTCCTAATTTTAATTATATAGCTATTTACTCTCTGGAGAAATATCTTTAATAATCGCTCCAAGAATACCATTTATAAACTTCGCGCTTTTATCTGTAGAATACTTTTTTGCTAACTCAACTGCTTCATTAATTACAACTGCCACAGGTGTTTTAACATAATATAGTTCTGTTACGGCCAAATATAATAAAGCATTATCAACTTTGTATACTCTGTTGGGTTCGTAACCAAAAAGATGTTTATTAACTAATTCAATAATATTTTCTTTATTTTCTTCATAAGCAACAATAATCTCTTTTGAAAAGACTTCATCTTCTTTTTCAAATTCTACATCGCCAACAATTTCACTTTCATTCTTTAAAAAATCAAAAGAAAAATCAACTACTCTATCTTTGTTGAATTGTTCTTCATATATAAGCATAAAAGCAATTTCTCTAGCAATTCTTCGCATTTTGTTTCCTTTTATTTATGCGGTAACGTTTGTGGTTGTTTCTGGTTCAAAGTCAACACCCATTACGTGAACGTTGACTTTTGCGGTTTTCATATCAACCATAGCAGCGATTCCGTTTTTTATGTTCTCTTGGATTTTGTAAGCGATGTCAGGAACACCATATCCATAATAAATTCTAATGTAAACATCAACAGTTAAGGCTCCGCTAGTATTAAATCTAATTGTTACACCGGGGTTTTTATTATTTGAAAAGAAACTTTTAAACTTTGATTTAAAAGATGAAGAAAGCGAACTTACTCCACAAATTTCTTTTGTAGCAAGATTAATAATAGATAAAAGAATACTTCTATTACAAGTAATCTTACCTTTATATCTTGTTATTGAATTTTTATTTTCAGCTGACATCTTCCCACCTATGCAATAATAATACCGCAAAAAAATCTTTTTAGCAAGTAAATTTATTAATAAAAAATCAGCTAAACTCGGCAATTAAATTTTATTTAACAAGACCCCTTATACAAAGACTCGGCAGGTTTTAATAAAATAATAAAAAATGAGATTAAACAAAGTTTGTTAATTTTTAAATAATTAAAATAAAAAAAGCCATCAGGCGAGGCTCTACAAATTTTTAATAAACAATAAAAAATCAGATTAGACAAGGCTTGGGGGATGAAACAAAGCAGGAATTTATTTTTTTCGTAAATGACTACATTGTATCGTCCCCCAGTAAACGACGCCTAATCTAATTTTTTATTGTTTTAATCCGATGGGATAATTCTTATACTTGTCAAAGGCTTACCAGTTTGCTCAGTTACAATCGTTGCAATCGTTGCAACTTGAGCATCGGTTAAATCTTCTGCGCTCGCTTTAATTACAACCATTATCATATCACTTGTAGTACTCAAAACTGCATCTTCGAAACCAGCCCCCTTGATAAGTCCTTCAATCAAAAGTTCTTGTTCCAAGGCGGCAATAAGTTTTTGTCGACTTGTTTCCGCAAGAGCTTTCGCTTCGGCACTGCTTGTTGAATCGGATATTATAGAATCATAGTAAAGGATAGCAGTTCCTCTTGAGTCTTCTCTTTCATCTCTATATGTGTCATAGAAACTTGCTACATTTGTATTTGTTGGTACCGTTTGTAAGTTATCATTTAACGCAATGTTTAGATATCCGGTAACTACCAAAAGTGCAACCATGACTGATAAAATAATTATTTTTTTCTTTTTGCTGAACATAAAAATTCTCCTTTTTAAATTATTTCCCAACCAAGACTTCAATATTTGCTTGAGGGACATCTAACAATGCTTGAATCGCTTTTAAAATTTCAAGTTTAACTCCAGTATCTCCTGCTCCACTCGCAACTACTATAACTCCACCAACTGTTGGCATAATCTCTTTTATAACAACTAGATCATTTGAGATTATGATTGGCTCGGTTGTCGTTGTCGTAGATGTTGTTGTAGAACCACCTGATGTGTTCGTGTTTGTCTTTTCTTCCTCGTTAGTTGCATAAATGTACTCTGGCCCGCTTGATAGTGTAATCATTACTGATACATTGCCAACACTCTTTATTTGACTCAACACACTCGATAATTTACTTTCCAATAAAGCAATGTATTCTGTTGTACTCGTTGATTCATAAGCCGTTTTATTCGTTCCCCCAGAAAATGTAGAAAAGTAAATTAGCAGTGCGATAGCGCCTAAAACAACTGCCATTATAATTTCTATGTGTTTAATGCTCTTTAATCTTTGAAAAAAACCAGATTTTTGCAATAAACTTTTTTTACTTCCCTCCATCTTCCTCCTAACTAGTCCTCGTTAGAATCAAATATTATATTGTCTTCTTCGATGGTTATATATTTTAAAATACTTGATTTTACAAGCTCATTAATATCTATATGCGACATATTTTCATTAATAACCACTTGACTTAAATCGACAAAAATTGCATTGATTTTCATATCACTTGTAAAGATGTTCGCATTTATATTTAAGTCAACTCCGCTTATTCCCTTTTTCTCTAAATCTTTTACTATTAAATCTTCAAACGAGTCTAATCTATCACGGTTAATTTGATATATATATTCATCTTGTAATTCAATTTCTTCTTGAAAAATATCATCAATATTAATTTCCTTATTAATCAATGCAGGGATAGGAGAGATAATAATAAAAACAATGATAAATGCAAAGACACCTTTGATATATTTTTTTGTTTGCCCATTAGGCATCATTAAATCAACAAGAACACTGATTACACTAATTCCCGCTATGGACATAATCCATGCTGAAATACCACTCATACCTACCCCCTTTTAAACAAAATTTGCTGTGCACATAATCAATCCAACGGTTATTATATACATGAACGCTACTCCCAAAATCATAACAACCAAAAGCGTTAGTGTTTTTGCGATTGAATAGATAAATTCGGAAATTCTATTGTCAGTAAGTGGCTCTAAAATTGCCGCAGCTAATTTCAAAACTAAAGAAAAAACTACTACTTGAATAATAGGTGAAATTATCATTGCAAACATTAGAAATAATCCGCTTGCTCCAATAGCATTCTTTATCAATACGCTTGATGCAAGTATCACATCAAAACCCTCGGAAAGATAGCCCCCAAGAAGAGGAATATAAGACCTCATAGCATATTTAGCTGTTCGAATTGAAACGCCATCATAAGTGCTTGCCGTAATTCCTTGTATTGCCAAGAATGCCATAAATATTGTAAAAATTCCCCCCAATATCCATTTAAATGTAGAGCCTAAAAATTTTGTAAACTTGTCTAGTTTAATAGTTGAAGTTAAGTTGGAGATTATCGTAAAAATCAACATAAAGATAAAAATTGGCATTAGTACTGAAGTAAAAACTTGCATTACAAAACTTGAAAGAAGAGCTACGGCTGGTTGATAGACTGCAACCGATGCCGTGCCACCTACAGCACTCATTATAGTTAAAAGAATGGGGAAAATAATTTCCATTTGCTCTTTTAAAAGATTGAGAGTGTCAGTTGTAATATTTATAAGATTTACAACCCCGCCCATTATCAAAATTATAATGACACCATAACATAGAAAGTGAATTATATCACCAATAGATTTTGAATTATTTTCTCCTTTAAGATTGGATATAAATCCGCAAACAATTGCAATAACAACTATTGAAGCTAGAAGAGGTATAAACTTCAAAATATCATCAAAAATTAAATTCAAAATTGATGAGAAAATTGATTTCTGTCCTAGTTTGAATTCGCCATTTATGACATTTTCAACTTTAGAAATAAAACTAGAATTTCCAAAAATATCAGATTGAACATTGGTTAGTTGGTCTATCAGTTGTTCCATATCGCTGAGATCAAGACTTCCCAACTGATTAATAATATTCTCTGCTAACTCTTGCTCAATTTCTGTAACAGCTTCTTCATCAGCATAAATAATTTCTGGTAAATTAAGATGACTAATAAAAATAGTAAAAATACATAAGAAAATTAATGTATTCCTTATAAATATATAGCCCCGAGTTTTTCTAAATTTTGGTAAAAAACTCGAAAATATTCTCATGGCAATAATCCTGAAACAATCTCAATTATGTTTGAAATAATTGGCATAGAAATAACTAAAATTATTATTTTTCCTGCAAGCAAAATTTTATCCGCTATACTACTTGACCCGGCATCAACACATAAATTAGCAGAAAACTCCGTTATATAACCTACCCCTATAATTTTTAGAACAGTTGAAAAAATACCTGAAGTTAGCCCGCTTTTTTTTAAAATTTCACTGAATGAAGAAATAACGCTAGTTAAAGAATCAACGAGCATTAAGATCATTACAATTCCGCCAGCCATACCTAAAACAACCGCAATTTCCGGTTTAACTTGTTTAACTATAAGGACCGTTAAGGCAGTTACTAATCCAACACCTATGATTCTAAAAACTTCCATTTTACTCCCATGCATTTTTTAGTTCATCGTTTGTTTATTTCGACCGCCCATTTGGTCATTTCGACCCTTCTCCTTGTGTCATTTAAAAAAACTCACCTCGAAGTCTGGATTGCCACGTCGCTTTGCTCCTCGCAATGACGGAGAGAAATTTCTTTCTTCTTTTGTATTTTTTGTTTACTTCTCTTTTGTGTCATTTCGACCGAGCGAAGAGAGTGGAGAAAGCTCATCTTTAAAGCTGAAACATAGTCTTAACTGTGTTAAATAAAGTACTAACAAGGTCAAGCACCATTAACAAGACTATAATTAATCCTGCCAGTGTCGTTAATGTTGCAATTTCTTCTTTGTTAGCATGTTTTAACACCTGATTAACAACGGCTGTTATAATTCCCACTGCGGCTATTTTAAAAATAATATCAACTCCCATTTTTCCCCCTTAAATCATTAAAACAATGACTAACAATGCAAAAAGAATTGCTAATTTAAATGAAAGCATTCCATACTTTTTATTTTCAATATCAGCAATATCTCTCAAAGATACAAATTTACCTTTGAAATTATTAATTTCAGAAACTTGGTTTAAGGCATCTAATCTCCCCAGACTTTTAAAGAATAAAAGTATGGTTTCTTTTTCTTCTTCTTTAATTAAAGTAGATTTTTTAAAAAGTAAATCGTTATTTAATTGAACTTTATTATCTTTTAAATATTGAATATAAAAACTGACTACATTTTTCAAGTCTGTATCATAAGAATTAATAGAATTAAAAAGAATTTTTTGCAAATTATCTTTCGAAAAACTAATATCAACACAAAGCCTCTCCGCAACAAAAATTAGATCTTCGAAAAATCGCTTTCTTTTTCGATAATATTTACCAAATCCATACCCTATGTATGAAATTCCAAATACTACAATAGCAATTAAAAAATATTTCATTTTTCTCCTAATTCGTGAGTCTAGTAAAGTTAGAATCAAAAATCCCCTCGCAAGTCCCTGGTCCTTCCCTTGATGACAAAACTACATATCGATCAAAGAGTTTTTTAGACAACAAAGTATTAAAGTTAGGCTTTTGTTTTAACTCTGCTATTGATCCCGCATGCACAGAGGCGATAACCGAAACTCCGCAACTGCAAGCATATTCGATTGCTTTAACATCTTCTTCCGCACCTATCTCATCGCAGACTATCAAATTTGGATTCAGCGCTCTTATCCCAAGTAAAAAACCATCGGCTTTTGAAATAAAAGAAAGAATGTCAGTAAAATTACTTTCTAAAATACTTTCTCCGCTTTCATTTATTGCTGCAAGTTCCCCTCTTTCATCTAAAACTAAAACATTAAAACAAATATTTCTTTGTGAAAGTTGGGATATAAAATCCCTCAAAAATGTAGTTTTTCCTGCTCCCGGAGGAGAAATTATTAGGGTATTATGCAATCGATTATCTTCTAAAATATACTTAAATGCCATAAGTGAACAATTTTTCACTTTATGCGGAATACGAATAACAAGTGAATTAAAATTTTTAATGGTTTTAACTTCATAATTTTCACAAACAGCAGTTCCAGATAATCCAATTCTTATTCCTCCACTGATTGTTAAAAATCCTTTTTTGATCTGTTCATTAACAGCATAAATAGAACATTCGCTTGATCGAAAAACTATGCTTTCTATATCTTCTTTTTTACAGATAATCGAACTTCCAATGTTATTTGTTATACCATTTTCAGAGAGAAAATAAGCTTGTCCGCCAAGATAAACAATGATGGGTTTTTCTACACGTAGTCTTATCTCATTTAGTTGCGAATAATTTATGTTTTCAATAGTAGCGGAATAAATATGAGCAGGAAGAATTTTAGAAAATATTTCCCCTTTTGATTTTTCTAGAATTTTCATTTTCCCCCTTCTAAATTTACATAGTTCTCTTAAGTAATTTATTTATAGGAAATAAAAAAACAACTGCGAAAAATGACTTTTTTTCGCAGTTTGATGGTTACTGTTTTAAAAATTAAATATAAATTATAAAAGTTTTAACCTTTGCTATGTAATGACACTTTCTACTTAACTCTTTCCATATAAGTT
>JAQVQJ010000038.1 GCA_028701635.1 Clostridia bacterium
TAAGCCTGCCCCAATTATAGCACTTAAAATCAACATTGAAGCTTTAAATATTTCAAAGAATCTGCTTGATTTTTCTCTCACTTTATAATTTACTAATCAATATCTTTTTATATGATTAATAATTTTTAAAATTAAAAACAAAATAATAGTATGAAATCTAAAATCTATTATTTTGTTGTAATACTTTTATTCGCTAGTTTTTTGGCTTGTGTTTTTCCTTTTCCACTACATAAAACGGGATATGAGAGTCTTTCCAAAAAAGAACAAGCCTTATATAATGATGCATATGAGCTAGAACAGAACTATCATAACGACTTAAATAATTATAATGAAGTAAAAGAAGAAATACCAGAGGTCGTAAATTTAAATTGGTTTGATGTAGTGAACACTTTGTTCACGAAATATACATTAATCGCTGAAGTTATTGATGTCAATACAAAAAAATCATATTTAGTGAAACGAGTTGGCGGATATAATCATGTCGATGTTCAACCAATAAATGCAACCAATACTGCGATTATGAAAAGCATATATGGCGGTGTTTGGAGTTGGGTTAGACGACCTGTCTGGGTTAATATTAATGGTTCATATGTTGCCGCATCAATCAACGGAATGCCCCACGGCTTCACACTTATTGATGGAAACAATATGGATGGGCACACCTGCATTCATTTTTTGATGAGTAGAACTCACGGAACAAATAGAGTTGATGAAGCACACCAAGCGGCAGTTGCCGAAGCTTATGCAAGGCGAAATGAACTCTATCAATATTTAGCGAATAATTAAATTTAACTTATAAATAAAAGCAGCTTAACCGCCACTTTTAAAACTTTAAAATAAATTAACAAAAATAAAACTAAAAGTTTGCTAAAATATCATTTAGATTCTTTTTGTCTATTAACAATCTACCAGCTGAAAGAATAGTCGCATTTTCATTTTCTTTAACAACTTTAACATCTAAATTTAACTTTTTTCTTAAATATTTATCAAGTCCACATATGGAAGATAATCCACCAGAGATAAAAATTCCGTTTTTTGCAATATCGGCTGAAATATCTGGAGGACAAATATTTATACTTGTTTCTATCGCAGTTATAACATTATGCATAAATGCAATTAGAATTGGCTTTATGTCTTCATTTGTAACAATGATTTGTTTTGGTTTACCACTAACATCATCAACCCCAATAATTTCTTTTTCTCTAATATCGTTATCGACTAATGAAGCAATGTCTTCCTTTAATTTTTTCGCTGTTGAGATGCTAATAATTGTTTGATATTTTCTTGCAACTAAGTCGGCAATTTCCAAATCAATATATCTTCCCCCCATTTCCAGTGTTGCACCCTTTAAAATAGAATTCATATTAATTGTTGCTATATCGGTTAGTGTTCCGCCTACATTTATACATAGAATTGTTTTTGGAGTATTAATTGGAATTCCACTAGCATAACCAGAACATAGAATTGAAGGAACAAAAGAGACTTTTCCAAGTCCGCTCAATCTACAAACTTCTTTTAAATCTTTTTTTGTTTGTTCACTTATTCCAGCAGGAACACAAAGAATTGCACTCTCTTTAAAAATTTTTCTAACTTCTATTTTTTTTAAAAAATATTTGAGCATTTCCGCGGTGTATTCAATGCTTTTGACTTCTCCGCAAATTATAGGACTAAAGATATATGTTTTATCGTTAGTTTTACCTTGTAATTTTTCCGCTTCATTACCTATCGCACGTATTATGTAAGAATCTCCAGCACTGACAGCACAAACCAAACTAGATTCTTTTAAGATTAATCCCTGATTTTTTCTATATTTTGAAGTATTAACTCCACCTAATTCAATTGCTAAACTATATCCCATAAATCTCCTTACTAAATATTTAATGAAAGAGTTGTTTGAATTCCATTTCTAAGAACAGTTACAGTCCCAGATTCCGCGTATAAGAGCCAAATTCTTGCATATAAGAGAGTGTTTTGGTCCCTTATATCAAATGACAACTCCTTATCTCCCAATGTTATGTCTACACCAATTATAACATCATTTGCTTGTAATCCGGAAATAATACAGGTTGGTTCAACAGAAACTACCAACATTCCATCACTTGAAAAATTTAATTGATTATTAGCATAGTAAGAACGAATTTTATCCGTTCCTTGAAAACCAAACATCAAATCCTCTGTTGTTTCCCCATATAATTCATAGTTTTCAACGACAATATCTAACATAGCGATCGCTGGATAGATTGAGATAGCGAAGAAAAGAGAGTTTGCGTTATCATCTCCTAAAGTATTCAAACCTATCACATTGCCATCTAAATCAATTAATGCTCCCCCGCTATTTCCATGATTTATGGCAGCATCGTGTTGTATTAAGTGTTCATAAACATTATCTTCGGAGACGGCAGTTCTTAACAAGTTTGATGTTATCTCGCCAGTTGTTGCAGTCGCATAATAATCTAACGAATTTTGAGTACCCACAGTTATAATTTCTTCAAGAATATCAATTTTATCTTCGTCATTACAGAAAATTGTTCTGTCTTTTAAAACAGCAGCTTCTAAATCGGCGAACTCTTCGCAAATTATTATTGCCATATCAAGTGAACTATTTGACCACAATAATTGCGCTTCATACTCTGTTTGTGCTCCATCTTGACTAACATAACATTTATAATATGTTGTAATAGTAGTCGCTCCGCTTATTTCCTCTGTTAAATCTTGTGTAAGACTTTCAATAACATGGTTATTTGTCAAAATATATCCGCCTGTGTGAACGATAAATCCACTTCCAAAACTATTTTGAGTTTTAGTAGTTGTTGTAATTCCTTCGGTTGTACTCTCCTCAACTTCATAAATTAAAACAGTGAAAGAAATGCTAATATACTTTTCTGCTATTAACTGCTTTCTCTCGACAATAGTTAAATCTTCAAAGTCCGCTTCATCTATAACAGAAAATTGTTCTAATGTATTTACCCCAACATACCTATCAATTTTGTTTGTGAATGGTAAACTATAAGTACAACCTACGAACAAAATCATACAAAAGCACATTAATACTGAGAAAAATATAAGTTTTTTTGCTACTTTCATTATCTACCCCTTTAGATAACTTCTACGAATTTAGTGAATACTTTTTTGAAATTATTATTGACTTTCATTGCCTCTTTTATTTCAAAATCTGCATCTTTATTTACAATAGTTTTAACGATTATAGAATCTCCTAAGATATCGCAAGCTAAATCATCAACTGCCGAACTCTTACTTGCATCTAACGCACTTGATAACTCAATTAAAACGCCAACTTTCTTTATCGCATCTAAATCTTCTTCGCTAACTATATTGGAATATTTAACCCAATCAACAAGATTGAAGTTTTCTAAATCTTGGAACTTGCAAGCAAATGCCGCTAATAATAAGTCTTTCTGTGTAACACCTTTAATATTAGAATTTAAAATAATTTCAAATCCATTTCTCTTAAAATTATTAAAATCAATTCTCTTTCCACAATCGTATAAATACCCTGCAATTCTTAAAGGTTTAACATAGATTCTTGGCAACTTATGAATAACTTTTAATTGTTTGAAAACATTTATACAAAGTTCATAAACTTTCAAGTTATTTGAACCCGGTGTTGAGAAAAACGCGTTAACATTTTCTAAACTATGAATTAACATATCGCTTAATGGTCTGTTATTAATTTCAGGCATCACTACTGTCGCTATATAACCATCTAGAATAGTGTCTGCACTAATTGTTATCTCTTTACATTCTAATTGCTCAATAATCTCTTTTATTATTTTTGCTCCAGCTAATATCTCATCAGCGCTATCTGCACTTACACCTTTAATTCTTTTGGTTTTATCATGACCTAAGCTTTCGATTAAATCATATACACTTTTGAAAGCATCATCTGTCATAATATATCCATTCTCAATTTCTAATGGGTATCTTGTTGCCTTTCGTGCAATTTTACCAATAGATAACATTGAATTACCAGCTGATAAATATTGTGTTGTTTCATCGGTATCTTTCATAAACTCTAATTTATCCAACTCAGTCTTTACCAAATCTTTGAATTTAGCGTTTTTCTTTTCTTCGCTTAAATCTTCTGTTTGATAAATTCTAGAAACATCTTCGCTTCCAAATGGAAGAATTGCACTATTTAAAATGTTTCTTCTATTGAATTGCATAATATATGTTTCATCATCGCCAACATAAAAGAAGAATCCTTTTGGTACATCGCAAGAATTAATTGCTCCAGTAAAAACATATTTCATCTGTTCTTCAGATGAAAGAATTGTAAATGAAAATCCACAAGTATTGTATATTTCTTCTGTAACGCTTTTATTATTTTTCGCTCTTTCTAAAAATTTTGTTGAAAATGAAGAAATTTCTGTAATTCCATTTCTATCACAAATTCTACGATACATTTTCAATATTTTTAATAAATCTTTTGTAACAACAGGTTTTATAATTTCTTCTTTAGCGATTTCTTTTCCTATTGATAAACTATCAGTAAAAACATCAATCACATTATAGAAAACATTATCCTTTGTATCTAGTAATATTAAACTTATTTTATTTTTCTCAAGCTGTATAATTGCTCTTTTCATTTTTTCTCCTAATCTTTAATAGTTATAGCACCAACTGGACACATTCCTTCACAGGTATGGCATTTAATGCATTTTTTGGGATCTATTTTCGCTTTTCCATCTTCGTCCCATGAAATAGCCCCAACCGGACACACATCAATACATGTTCCGCACGAGATGCATTTTTTTTTGTCTACCATAGTTTCTCCTTAGTTGTTTACTTAGCACTTGAATTTTAGCATATAAACAAGCCTTTGTAAAGCAAATATTTTAAAATGAAAATGATTTAGTTTAATCTTCTAATTAATTCCTCATATGACTCCAAAATAATTCCACAAACACTTTTTATTTCTTTTAAAGTAGTTTCATTTGAAAAGCTTATACGAATTGCTCCTTCATTCTGTCTTTTTGTGAGCCCCATTGCTTCTAATGTTCTATTCAAAGAGCCTTTTTTACTGGAACAAGCACTACCTGTTCCAACTATAACTCCTTTTTCTTCCAAAATATGAACAAGTGTTTCCCCTCTTATTCCATCAAAGGAAATGCTTAATATATAAGGACTGGAATTTTCAGGGGAATTTAGTTTGATAGTTTTATCACTTTTTTCATAATCAAAAAGCTCCCTAACATATTTATTTAGTTTTGAAACTTTCTCATAATTTTCTTTAATTTTTTCACTATTTAGTTCTTTTGCAATCTCTCCAAAAGAGAGAACATATGGAATGTTTTCCGTTCCCGACCTCAATCCGCTTTCCTGTCCTCCACCGAATATTATGGGTTTCAACACCTTTATATCTTTTACATACAAAGCCCCAATTCCCTTTGGTCCGTGAATTTTATGGGCACTTATTGTGTAAAAGTCAACACCTAAATTAGTAACATTGACTGATATTTTACCGAATGCTTGCACACCATCACAATGAACTATTGCTTTGGGATATTTCTGCTTAACCATTTTGGTAATTTTTGCAATATCATTTATTGCTCCCGTTTCGTTGCTTACATGCATAACAGAAACAAATGCTGTTTTCTCTTTTAATAATTCCTTTAAGTTTTCAAAATCTATTTCTCCGTCTTTGTTTAAAGAAATAAACTTTACATTATATCCTCTCGCTTTCAATTCAACCGCACAATTATAAACAGAAGGATGCTCGCCTAAACTAAAAATCAACTGCTCTTGTGTCTTTTTTATACTACCGAAGATTGCTAGGTTATTAGCTTCTGTTGCAGAGCCTGTGATTACAAGATTGTCATTATACTGACAGCCCAATGCTTTACAAATATCTTTTTTCGCTTCAATGATTTTTTTCTTAATTTCAAAGCCAATTTTATAAACCGCAGATGGATTGAAATAAAAATCCAGTGATTTTTCAATCTCTTTCTTTACGATTTTGCTCAATTCAGTTGTGCTTGCATTATCTAAAAAAATCATGTGGCGCATCATTCCTTTACTGCTATTATGTTTTTATTTTGTCATTGCGAGGAGCATAGCGACGTGGCAATCCAGACTTCGAAGTTTAACGATTTTTCACATAACAGCCCTATCTTAATTTTGCTCCGTTTTCTTTTTCTTGCATAACAATTACTCTTGTAACAATCTTTGATATTTCTTCTTCGTTAAGTGTTTTTTCAGGCTGTTTGATTTGTAATTTTATAGCAACACTTTTAAATCCTTCCCCTATTTGATTTCCTTCGTAAATATCGAAAATATAAGCATTTTCAATTTCATTTTTGAAATTCTTTTTTATTATTCCCAATAATGAAGAAGCTGTAACATCTTTGTTAACAATCAACGCAATATCCCTTTCAATATTAGGAAATTTTGGAGGTGCAACTACAAATCTATACTCCGGATTTTTTGTCAAAATATACGACAAATCAATTTCTGCAATATATACATCCTTTACGATTTCAAACCTCTCTAGTACAACAGGGTGAACTTTCCCAATAATACCGATTTTTTTATTATGAAGATAGATATCTGCAGTAACTCCCGGATGCAAAAATTCATTTTTTGAAGAGCGATATTCTAATGTAATATTCATTGCTTGTAAAATTTTATCTAGGCTATTTTTTAAAGTATAGAAATCCTCTCCTTCGCTACATACTGAAAGACATAAAAAGTTTGTTTCATTTGGTAGTTCTATTAAAGGAAGGGCTTTAGGTAAAAATACTCTTGCTAATTCAAATAAATACAAGTCCTTATTTCCAATCTTTTGATTATATGAAATTGCACTTAATGCAGCTGGCACAAGGCTCTTTCTCATAATGCTATATTCTAACCCTATTGGGTTTGCAAGTTTTATAAACTCATTTGGATTTTGATTTAAATTTTCAATTATTTTTGGAGAAATAAACTGATAAGAAATCATTTCATTAAACCCTTCGGCTGCAGTTGCAACCTTTATTGTGTCAATATTTTTTTGGCTTAATAATTTTTCTCCAATTGGTTGGAAAGCAGTTGTTGTATTATCTGTTTTTATATTGTTTAGTCCATAGATTCTTCCAACTTCTTCGCAGATATCACATTCTCTTTCGATATCTGTTCTATAATCTGGTATATATGATGTTAATATGCCATTTTTTTCAGTTGTTTCTATTCCCAAACGATTTAAAATTGAAACCATTTCTTTAGCTGAAACATCTAGTGCTAATCTTTCATTAATTCTACTAACTTCGCTTTTTACAATAATTGTTTCTGGGCTATTCTCGTAAACATCATAAGAAATCTCATTTATTTTTCCAGCTTTCAACATTGAAATTAAATTCAATGCTCTTTTCATTCCTAACTCGGCACTATTAAAATAAACGCCTTTTGAAAATCTTACCGAAGAATCGCTACTTAATCCAATCGCATGTGATGTTCTTCTAATATTCGCATAATTAAAAACTGCACTTTCTAATAAAACATCTTTAGTTTCTGGGTATGTTCCACTTTCTTTTCCGCCAATAATTCCAGCAATAACTAGTGGCTTATCTGTATCTGCAATTACAAGATTAGAAGATTCTAATTTATAAACTTTCCCATCAAGTGCTTTGATATTTTCTCCACTTTTCGCTGCCCTAATAAACAATTGTTTTCCATCAATTTTATCCATATCAAACGCATGCATTGGTTGCCCAATTTCTAGTAAAACATAATTAGTAATATCAACTAAAAGATTATGCGGAGTATGATCCAACAATTTTAGTCTTTTTTGCATCCAAGTAGGAGATTCTCCATTTTTTATATTTTCAACAATAGTTCCAATATATCTATTGCAAAGGTCAAAATTTTCAACCTTTATATAAACTTTTTTGTCTAATTTCTCAGTAGTATAGGAAACATCAACTTCCTTTAATGGTCTTTTAGTTAATGCTGAAATCTCTCTCGCAATCCCTAAAATACTATTACAATCAGGTCTATTTGGAAGAACATTAACATCTAAAACAATTTCGTTTAATCCCAACACTTCTGCCATTGGTGTTCCCGGTATAACATCATTTTTTAGTATTAATAATCCATAAGTTTCTGCCCCTTTATAAATAGTATTATCTATTCCTAATTCATCTCCACCACAGAACATACCGTTAGATTCTGCACCTCTAATTACATTATTTTTTATAGAGACTCCACATGGTAAATTTGCACCATCTAATGCCAAAGGAACAAGATCTCCCTCTTTCATATTGGTTGCACCTGTTACAACTTGTAAACCTTTACCGTTACCAATGTCAGTTTGGCAAATTACAAGTTTGTCGGCATTGGGGTGTTTTTTAATTTGGACTATTTTTGCCGCAATAACATTTTCCAATCCTTTCGCCTTGTCAATAATTTCTTCAATTTCAAACCCGGAATCTGTTAACAATTTACCAATTTCTTTAACCTCAATCCCTTCAATATCAACAAAATCATTAATCCATGATAATAATACTTTCATCTTCTTCTCCGCCTTTTATCCTATTTAAACTGCCTTAAAAATCTAACATCGTGTTCGAACATCATTCTCGCAAATGGTATCTTATATCTCATTTTTGGAAATCTATCAAATCCAAATCCAAAAGCAAAACCAGAATATTTTTTACTATCAATTCCATTTAATTCCAAAACTTTTGGGTGTATCATTCCTGCCCCAAGAATTTCATATCCTCCGGTGTTTTTACAAGCAGAACAACCTTTACCATTACAAATATTACAAGTTGCATCAACTTCAACACTTGGTTCAGTAAATGGGAAAAATGAGGCACGAAATCTTGTTTTCGAGTCATTTCCAAGATATTTTTTTAAAATTATTTCAATTGTATTTTTCAAGTCAGCCATACTTACTTTTTCATCAATATAAATTCCTTCAACTTGATAAAAAGCAGGAGTATGAGTTGCATCAATTTCATCTTTTCTAAAAACTCTACCCATACTATAAACTTTAAATGGCGGTTTTATATTTTCCATTGCACGAGGTTGAGTGTTGGATGTTTGTGTTCTTAAAAGTATGTCATTTGTTATGAAGTATGTGTCTTGCATATCTCTTGTTGGGTGATCTTTTGGTATGTTTACGAGTTCAAAATTGTATTTATCATATTCCATTTCTGGACCATCAATTTGCGAAAATCCAAGCCCATTTAAAATTTCGCTCATTCTCATTAAGTCAATAGTGATAGGGTGTAAACTGCCCCTTTGTCTACAAGGTTTATCAAGCGTAACATCAATTTTTTCATTTACTAATTTTGCGTTGATAACTTCTGCATTTAATTTTGTTTCAATATTACTTATTGAGCCTTCAATAAAAGTTCTCACTTCATTAACAAGAACACCAATTTTAGGTCTATCTTCCTGACTAACCTCTCTCATTTCACGCATAACTTCTGTCAAAGCGCCTTGCTTTCCCGCATATTTAACTCTAAAAGCATTTAACTGCTCTAAATTGTTAATATTCTTAATCTCTTTTATTGCATTTTCTTTAATCTGTAATAATTTTTCTTCCATTTCTTCCCCTTATGCAAAACTTTGTTATTACGATAAAATATATCACTTATTCCCTATCTTTGCAAACAAAATTTGAAATTTAGTATTGACTTCCTTACAAAAAGAAATTATACTTCTCTTGAGGTAATAAAAATGAATTTTTAAA
>JAQVQJ010000039.1 GCA_028701635.1 Clostridia bacterium
TTAATCTTGCCGTTACTATAACTTCGCCTTCAACCTTTTTAGGTGTTAAAACTCCAGTAGGACTTATTGTTGACAAATTGCTATCTGAAACAGACCATTCAATCTCTTCATTTTGCAAGTCATAAGGAGTAATTCTAGTGATTAATTTTAAAGTATTTCCAATAAATACATAGTTTATAGAGTTTTCAAAAGTTATTTGTTTAGCTCCCATTTCATAACTTATTGTTACTGTTTGAGTAATTCCAGAAGCAGGGTTTTTTATTTCAATAACTGCTGTCAGTTCTCTTTCAAATGAAACAACTCCATAGGAATTCACAGAAACACCGGTAGAAGGAGAAATAACTCTGTAAGTTAAAGTTTTATCTGTTGTGTCATAAGGTAGAACATAAGCCGCTAAAGGATATATAGAGTTTGGAGTAATAATAGTGGGTACTGTTACTATACTGGTTGCCATTCTTTCAACATTAACCTTTAATTTTTCAGTTAAAGTGAGTCCATTTACTGTAATTTGGAAAATTGCGGAGCCACCATTTTGTCCGTAAATAAATATATTATTATTAGTCGAGCAAACCAAATCATTGTTATAGTTTGGCGAATTTAAATATAGAGTTAAGGTCACATTAATTTCACTTAAATCAGATGGAATAACATTCTTAACTTTTACTTCATAGGAGTTTCCTGTTCTTATGTTTACATTTCTAACACCATTTATTGTATAAGATGAAGGAGAATCTAACTCAAAACTAACTGCAGAACGCGTGTATCTTACGGTTATAGTTGTTGTTTTCTGGTTATAGTTTGCAGTAACTCTAACTATTCCCTCAGTTAAGAATATTAATTTTCCATCTTCAATCTTTGCTATATCATTGTCATCAACTATAATTGATTGGGAAGTTATTGTTGCGTCAGCAGGAGTGAAATTAACTATTATATTTAATTCATTTATGCTTGTAATTAAGTAATTTTGATAGTAGTCAAGAGTTCTGTCAAATGATATCGAAAGATTTGTTAAATCTTTAATAACGGTTATGTTACAAACATTAAAGATAATTTCATCATCTTGAGTTGTTATATAGACTTTTATTATTGCAGTTCCACCCTTTAAACATGAAATTCTAGTTCCGTTTATTTCTATGATAGAGTCAGTACTTCCATCATTTGCTATTGAGGAAATAATTTCATAGGTAAAGTTTAAATTACTTGCATTAATTGGAAGATAGGAGTTAACAATTAAATTTCTAGTTTCTCCAACTGAAAGAGTTAAGTTGGTATAGTTTATTGTGAAAGATGATACATCTCCCTTTGTACTTCTTACATTGCAAGTTGCAATTATTTCTGGGTTATTTGTGCTTTGAGCAGTTATAGTTACTTCACCCGCTTTGATAAATGTTACAACACCAACATTATTTACTGTCGCGATTGAATCATCACTAGAAAAATATGTAAGAGTTTTATCTGTAGCAGTTATTGGAAGTAAAATAGGGTAGAGAGTAATGCTATCCAAAGCGGTTAAAACATTTTCATTTTCAAATATAATTTCAGAAAGGGAACTTAATATATCTATTGTTAATATTTTTTGACTTCCATCTGATAATAAAATATTTAATTTAATAGCACCAGATTTAATAAAAGTTATTGTAAAAATTCCATTATTTACATTTATTTCTATACCATTTGTACTTCCAGATGAAATAATTTCATTAACGCCTGTTATAGCTAAATTAGCATTTGTAGGCATATAGGAGTCAATATTGAGAGTATAATCCTGACCAGAATAAATACTATTTGCGGTTTCTATATTTATAGCATAGGAGATTGCTGAACCATTTGTATATTGAATAGAAAAACTTCTAGAACAACTTCCATCAAGTGAAGAAATATTTAATTCAATAATTCCTGCTGTATTAAAGTGCAATATTCTTGTATTCTTATTGAATGTTGCAATACTGCTTGAAATATTTATTATAAGATCATCTAAAGAAGCAGTTTCAGGGAAAATACTTATATCCAGTAAAATGTCATTTTGAGCAGTTACAAATTTTGTTCCTATTTTATCTAGGTTATTTGAAGTCATTGTGACGTTGTCTATTTTTAAAATAATTGTAATTTCTAATTGGGCGAGTATGCTAATTAATTTATTATCTGTTTTATTCAACAATTGAATTTCTATTTCGCTGTATCCAATGCCTAAAGCATCGATACTTAATATTCCTGAACTAACAGTATAAGAGATAAATGAAGATCCAGTTTTTATAATTATATTTAAATAAGATGAGCTTGTTAATTCGTTTGAATAATCATATTCTAAACTATTTCCAATCGTTAAATTAAGTATATTTCCTTCCGGAGATGAAATTTTTCCAAAAGTAGTTGTTAATTGCATTTGTGTTGTTTTTATTGTTCCGTCAATATCTGTTAAAGTAGCTATAATCAATACAGATTCACTTTCATTTGTGCTTGCATTAAAAGTTAAAACTGAATCATTTATTGTTGCGATATTTTGATATTCTTCTGGGATAGTATATACGATTTCATTTTGAGTTGCATTTGATGGGAAAATATTACATTGTAAATTATAATCTGTGACTGTTATTATTTCTGTTGGATATTGAAAGGATATGCTGTCTACTTTTTGCAATATGGAAATGTTTAAAGTAGAAAAAATTTCGTATGAGCAATCAGCAGTACTTAATAAGAATGATAAAACAGAACTTCCAGAATTTAATATTCTAACGGTTGCTTCTGTTTTATTTTCATTATAAGAAAAGGAAAAAGTATTGTTAGCTGATTGATTTGTTATTCTAAAAGATTTATTAGTTGCATTTGCTGGAATTACATTAGATAATGTTACTGTAAAAGGTGAGTCACCATTTATTATTGTTTCTGGAATGCCTTCAATAGTAGCATTTACAGCACAATCTCCTGTATACCATAATGTTATTGATGATTTTATATTTGGATTTTGTACAGAATAGATAGTAAGAACAACGCTCCCTGCTTCATTGAAAATTACTTGATTGCCAATCAAAGTTGCAATATCTGAATTTGAAAGTTCGTATTCAATTTGTGGATTTGTTGTATCTAATGGGAAAATGGAAGTGGTAAAATTAAAAATTCTTTGACCAGAAATATATTTTTCTTCGTAAACTTCTTCATTACAATTTAAAGTTACACTAGTAATATTTCGTATTACTACTATTGCACAAGATTTTGATACCCATTGGTCTTCAGCGATTTTTACAAACACGCTTATTACAGCCGTTCCACCACTAATACCAGTTATTTTACCAGTTTCTTCATCAAGAGTTATAACATCTCCTGTTCCATAATTAGGAGTTTGAGATTGAATGTTATAATAATAATTTCTAATTGAAACTTCAATAGGGTTCAAAGCAAAAGTTAAATAATTAAATTCATCAACTTGTAGTTCAATTTCTTCTTTATCAAGAACAAGATCAGTAGGGTATCCGCCTGTATATATTATTGTTACAAAGGAAGAAACACTTTCTGTCTGTAATGGACTTTCATCTATTAACATTACAACAATTTGTCCAATTGATGAAAAAGTTACTAATCCTGAAGGTGTAATAGAAGCACAATCACCTTCAATGATTGAATAAGTTAAATGTGTTAAATCAGTTGAATCTAAGGGAAGACAAATAGGAGTTATTTGATAGTTTGTAGAAGCAACAGTGATAGATGATGAAGGGAATGTTATGTAATCAATTTTTCTTTCTGAATGAACCTCGATATAAGAAAAATAATATAAATCATCACTTGTTTGGACCTTCACTGTTATGACTGCCTGACCACCGCCAAAGACCTTTATTAGTCCGTTGCTGTTAACGGTGGCAACAGATTCATTATTTGAAGAGAAAGTTACAATTTGCAAAGGGGGATTTTCTGGGGTGAAAGTATATTCTATTTGTTCATAGTAAGGACCATTTAATACATTTGTTTCTATTTTGGAATTTTTAAGTTGAAGAGAAGTTGGATATCCTCCTGTATATTTTAAATTAATAGAGTCGGTAAAATTTCCATCTTCAGTTATTACTGTTATTACAACTTCTCCTGCTTTTAAGAAGGTGACTATACCGTTATTAGATGCTGATGCAACAAGCGGGTCAGATGTTGTATAAGTAACATTTTTATTAGTTGCATCGATTGGAGTTATCATAGCAAAGAGTAAAAACTTATTTCCTTCTAGATTAGCAAGGGTTAAGTTTTCTTCTTCTGGTGATAGGCGTACATTTTCCACAGATTTAACTACTTTAATAGTTAGTGATGCTGAACAATTGTATCCAACACTATCATCACTAGCAGTAGCGATTATTGTTGCTTCTCCACTTGAAACTGCGGTAGCAATTCCTGCACTGTTAATACTAACAACACCTGGGTTAGTTGATATTAATGTATAATCTTGATTTTCTGCAGTACTAGGGAAAACACGAGCCCAAACATTAGTAGTTGAGCCTATTTCCAAAATCGCATCATCAGTATAAATATTTATATCGTGCACCCTTACATCTGTAACAACGAAAAGACAAGAAGATTTTCTTGTTCCATCGCTACTAGTTGCATAAATTTCTGTAGTACCAAAGCCTACGAAAGCTACATTTCCTTGACTGTCTACATTAGCAACATTTTTATTTTCACTCTCCCAATATACTTGTTTATTAGATGCTGATTCAGGATAAATGTAAGGAGCTAATCTAACTATTTTAGACATATCATTTATATTTATTTGTGTTAATTTATTTTCATCATCATAAAAAGAAGCTACACTATCATCAGCACAGACTATTGAGATATTATCTACTGGTATTATAACAACTCCGCTTATTGCATCAAAAGTTACGTTAATAATTAAAATAACAATAAGTGGAAGAGCCATCATTAAAAATATAAGTAACTTTCTCATTATCTCTCCTATGCTTCGATTTTATGATAATTCTTTTCGACTTTTAAAAATAAAATTAAAATTTCTATTATTGCGTACGGCACTGCAAATCCAAACAATACGTAGTATACAAAATTTAAAGAAAATACGAAAGATAGAATTATTGCCGCTACTCCTATTATTATTGAGATAATTAAACCCACACCAATACTAGATAGTACATTTTTATTTGTTCCCGTATATTCTTGATTTCCCACATATCTTAACTTTGGACTTTTAATGTCCTTTTCAATTCCAAAGCAGATATTCCCTATTATTATAAATGAAATTGAAATTGAAAACAAGATAGCGTCTAATAATGTTAGAAAATTAAAGAAGTAAAGCATAAAACAGCTTAAAAATATACATGGAATAGCAACAATAGAATAAAGACATACCTTTATTGCAATTTGTTTTTTATATTTTACAGGAATTACCTTGGTATGAAAGAACTTATCGCCTTCTCTAGTGATACTTGTAGCTGAAAAGGAAACTCCTATGGATAAAAACATAATTAAAATGAGTAGACTAATTCCGGGTAAAATACCATTTCCAATTTGCTCAACTCCAATTTTACTTGCAATTGAATTAGAAAAATAAACCATTAATGGAGTTGTTAAAATAACTGCTAAATATTGAAAGGAATAGTTAATGGACCGAAAAATATTAATAAACTCTCTTTCAAATAATGCCGCTGCAACAGTAACTTTTTTAATTTTTACCTTTTTAGTCATATAAGTATTTTCATTTTCAACATTGTTTAAAAGAACTTTTGTATACATTTTTTTTGATATAAGTAGAATTATATAAATAAAAAGCCCGCTACCTAATGCATAAGCTAAGAAACTCTTTACAAAATTTACATTTATTAAAATATTCTTTAGTAAAATTTCTGGAAAGAAATAATACGCAAAATCTTTAACAGAAGATATAGCTTCACTTGTTAATAACGCAGCATTTGTACTAGTATCTAACAGCCTTAGTAACAATTCTAGAATATTCATGTAAGTTATAAAACCAATCCCAATCAATGAGATGTAAGTAATCAACATCAATATAAATTTATTTTTTAAGAATGAAATTACATACATTGTTGGCAAAGCAAATAAAATTGAAAGAATAAAAGGTAAAATAGGGCAAAGAAGACATATAAATGGAATCATAAAATAAAATAAAAATACTTGACCAGTTAGAACTCCAAACACAATGAAGACAGGAAGCATAACAATTGATGAAATAGCTGTTATATAAAGATAAGCGAAAAGTACTTTTGAAAGAAATATCTTTTCTCCACTTACAGGTAATTTTAATAGCGAAGAACTGTCTGAACTAAAATATAGAGTTTTTGTAAGTAAACTTAGTCCAAACAATAATTGTATAATTTGCATTAAAAATATGAAGAATATTAGAAATTCATGTTCTAAATTTCCTCTAATACATAGATAAAGTAGTGTATAAAAAACAAAGATTATAAGGCCAACAATTAATCCAATACCCAAACATTTTGCCACGCCATCTATAATTTTCATAGAAAGACGCTTTTCCTTATCAACACGAGGAAATTTGAGTACAAATTCAAGTTTAATCATTGTTAATAATTGATTCATTCTTCTAATTCCTTAAACTAAAAAAGTTTTTAATTTTTTGAAAGAAACCAACTTTTTTTTGTTTTTTCTTTAATTCAAGCTTTCTTTCTTTTTTTGTCTTTTTATTTTCTTCAGCTATTTTAAGATTAGTTTCTATTTCATCTTTTGTTAAATTTAAAAAATATTCTTCTAATGAGATTTTTGAATTTTTTATAAATTCTGGAATATCTATAATTTCCACCAATTCACCTTTGTTGATAATAGCAACTTTATCACAAAGCTTTTCAACTAAATCTATGTTGTGAGATGAAAAGAACACAGTGTTTCCCTGTGCTTTATGCTCTTTCATATAACTCTTAATTTCAAATGCGCTTTGTGGGTCTAAACCCATTAATGGTTCATCAAGAACCCAAACTTTTGGGTTGTGAATCAAAGCTGCAATGATACAAATTTTTTGTTTCATTCCATGTGAGTAAGAACGAATTTGATTGTCTACTGCATGTGTCATATTGAAAAGTTTTACAAATTTTTCCAATCTTTCTTCAATATCATTTTTCGAAACTTTATATAAATTTGCTATGTAGTTAACATATTCTTTGCCTGTAAGGTTCTCGTAAACTGCGTGATTATCAGGAACATAACCAATATTCATTTTACATTCTATTGGTTCTTTGACAATGTCGTATCCGCAAATTTCAATCTTTCCACTTTCGAATGGCAATATTCCAGTTATACACTTTATACTAGTTGATTTACCAGCTCCATTTTTTCCTAGATACCCAAAAATTTCCCCTTCTTTTACCTCGAAAGAGAGATTTTTTACTGAGTATCTATCGCAATTCTTATATTTCTTACATACATTTGTTAATTTTAACATTTAATCCCCTAAAAATTTAAGTAGATATAGTTTATATTAATTAACTAATAATGTCAATATACAGAATATACAAAGTTATAGTAAGACTATATTAATACATAAAGCTTGATAATATTAACATTCCATATAAAAAATAGTAGAAAGTGTTCAATTATTTGGAAAAATATTCTTTTTTGATGTAAAATATGTAAGTATGAAAAAATATTTTGCTATGAATATTGATGAGTGTTTGACTGATGTTAATTCTGCTCAAACTGGATTATCAAAAACTGAGGCTGAAAGCAGATCATTTATTAATGGAAAAAATATAATTGAAAGTGGTAAAAAGAAAAATGTCTTTTTAATTTTTTTAAGACAATTTTTAAATGTTATGATTTTATTATTAATTGCGGCAGGAATTATATCAACTGTTTTTGCGATAGTTAATAACTCAATGGCAGAGCTTATTGACTCAATAGTTATATTTGCTATCGTTTTGATAAATTCATTTTTAGGCTTTATTCAAGAATTAAAGGCTGACATATCATTACAAAATCTTAAAAAAATTACAATTAAAGAAGTCAAAGTAATTAGAGATGGCGTGATTTCTAAAATTGGCAGTCGTGATTTAGTAGTAGGAGATGTTATTTTTCTGGAAGCCGGAGATATAGTTCCAGCTGATTTAAGGGTAGTTGAGAGTATACATTTAAAGTGTGATGAAGCCTCATTAACAGGTGAAAGTGCGGGGGTTGAAAAAAACACAGAAAAACTTTCTGAAAAAGTTTCTTTGATTGATAGAACTAATATGCTTTATAGCGGAACAAATGTAACGAATGGTAGAGGTTACGGATTAGTTGTGGCGATAGGTATGGAAACAGAAATGGGCAAGATTGCTCAAATGTTGAAAGATCAAAAGGAAGACCCTACGCCAATTCAAAAGAATTTAAAATCACTAGGTGTGTTTTTAACTATAATAGTTCTTATAATTGCTTCGATTATGTTTGTTTTAGAAGCTGTTCAACCGGGGGCAAATTTTATAAATGCCATAATGATTGCGGTGGCAGTAGCAGTAGCTGCAATCCCTGAAAGTTTGCCGGCAGTAGTAACGATTATAATGTCAGTCGGTGTAAGTAGACTAGTTAAGAAAAAAGCCATAGTTAAAAAATTAAATGCGATTGAAACGTTGGGTTGTTGCGAGGTTATTTGCTCCGATAAAACGGGGACGTTGACGGAAAATAAAATGGCAGTCAAAGGAATTTATGATAACAATGAGATTATCTATAAAATTGATAATCTTACTGAAACAATAACAAACTCATTATCAATTCAATTTTCTTTAAAGGTTATGGCACTATGTAACACCTGTGCTGTCCAAAAGGATTTAACTTTTGGAGATCCAACTGAAGTTGCACTGTGTAGTTTTGCATATATGAACGGCTATCAAAAGGGCAATCTTAAAGAGGAATATAAATTAATAGATGAAATTGCTTTTGACTCTAATAGAAAGTTGATGACAACTATTCATCAAGCTGGAGATAGTAGACTTATTTTAACCAAAGGCGGGATAGATGAAGTATTAAATAGCTGTAAAACAATTTTAATTAATGGAAATATGACTGAGTTAAGCGAAAGAATAAAAGAAAATGTTTTAAACAATGCGAAAAAAATGGCTAGAAAAGCGTTAAGAATTCTTGGCTTTGCAATAGGTAAAGATGAACAGATAGAAAAAGATATGACTTTTGTTGGGTTTGCAGGAATGATAGACCCCCCAAGGAAAGAGGCGTTTGCGGCAGTAGATTCTTGCTTTAAAGCTGGTATGATTCCAATTATGATAACAGGAGATCATAAAGATACTGCTTTCGAAATTGCTAAACAATTAGGAATAGCAAAAAATAAAAACGAGGTTATATCAGGGGCAGAATTGGATAAAATGTCCGAATCTGAATATTTGAGGAAAATATACAAAATAAAGGTATATGCCAGGGTAACGCCAGAAAACAAAGTAAGGATTGTTAATGCTTTTAGAAAATTAGGAAAAGTTGTTGCTATGACTGGAGATGGTGTAAATGATGCCCCTTCAATTAAAGCAGCGAATATAGGCATAGGAATGGGAATTACGGGGACAGATATTTCCAAAGATGCAGCGGATATAATTGT
>JAQVQJ010000040.1 GCA_028701635.1 Clostridia bacterium
CAATATGTTATGGTAAAATAACAAATAGTAATAAATTTGATTTAAATCATCTTACTTCATATTTGAATATACTAGATAAATATAAGAGTTTAAATAATTATAATACATTATCTATGTTTGTATCTGAGTCTCAGAACTTAAATTTTTATAAATACAATGAAGATAAATTAATTGTATATCCAAATATATATACAAAATTAAAATATGGAAAACAAATATCAGAACTACCATCATATGAAAATAGAGGAGTAGATAAAGAAATTAGTGAAAATTACAAAATATAACCATATTATGAAAAACAAGAAAAGAGTATTAGTGATACCACTAAGAATTTTATAAAGAACTATAAAAATAACTATCATCATAATTATTTTTATATACCAAAAGAAGAAATTGCAAAAGAAGATAACATATTTTTTAAAAATGTAAGACAAAATAGCTGTAGCTGGTTATCAACTCATCACGGGAATTGTCATCACGCAGATTGTTATCCGTCTCATTTATCTACAGTATTTCAAATATCACCTGAAGCGATAATATGGAATCACGATCCATTTAATGGCGGATCAGTCAATCCTTTAATTTGTATATCAGGTGATTTGATATATGAAAAGACTACAGATAACATAGAAGATCCAATTAAAATATTATTGAGGAAACCTAAAAGAAGTTTTTAATTAAATACTAACTCTTAATCAGTGGGTCGTAGGTTCAAGCCCTACACGGGACACCAATGAATACAAAGGATTACAAGAGATTGTAGTCTTTTTATTTTGCTTAAAAACCTAAAAAACCGCCATTTAGTCGGCATTTGATAATTTAATCCTTATTTTATGCAATAATGGTGGTATAATTGGGGTAAATAAAGGGTGATTATGTGGAACAAAAGTATATTGATTATATAGAAGAATTTATAGGCAAAGAATGGATATTGGAAGAGTTTGATAAAATAGAAAAAAGATCTCAATTAAAAGAGATTGGCGCCAGGTATTTTAATTATCATCCATTTGTTAAAATGTTCTATGAACTTAGATATCTATTAAGAAAAGCTGAACATTTAGGAGAAGAATCAATTGTTTTGGGCAAAATCTATGAGAGATTAAGTCATTCGGGATTTGTTTTAGAAAAACAAATGGAAAAAATACCGAACAAAATTGAATTCAAAAGTAGGTTGAGAGATTCAGAAAATTTTGAAGATGTAATCTGGGAACTTGAGACTGCGACGATGTTAATGTATAAAAATATTGTGTACAATTTCAACAATACTGAAACCGAAAAAACAAGTGATATATCATGTGAAATCGAAAATATTAAGATTGATATTGAGTGTAAAAACAAACATGCGGATAAAAGGATAGATAATAAAAATAATATTTTTTTTCATTTGTTTTGTAATGCAATTGGAAAAGTAGCTGAATTAAGAGGTAAAGTAATCGATATAAAATTTGATGAAAGCAGAACTGAAGATATCCCAATACTCGTCGACGCAATAAAATCAAAGTGTTTAGAAAAAGAAATTGCTATATTAACTTATAAAATAGATTTATATGAAACCCCTAATGATTTTGAACCTTTTTATGCAATGAGCGAAAATGATGTTAGTTTAATGGGCGTTGTAAGCGAACAAAAAAAGAGTGAATTATATAAAAATATAGAAGTTGATTATAAAAAATCTTTAATAATCATTTTTAGATTTCCTTTTGAAAAAACAAACTTGAATGGTATAAAGTCATTAGTTAGGAAGGCAAATAAGCAAGTCAAAAAAAGTGGGGTTGTTTTTTTAAAGGTTCCTTATGATATACACGATGAAAGTGCAAGATTTATAGAGAGATTCCTCAATGGATCGTATTCTAAAATTGCGGGTATAAAGCTTGTTTCTTTTAAAAATGAATATATTAATGATTTTGGTGTTAAAATATCAAGGAAAGAAAGATATATAATAAATCATTCATGCACATCGCCACTGTCAGAAGCTTGTAGCAATTTTTTTAGTAGTGACTTTGCGTTTTTAGCATATAAAAATTATGATGAAATTTATAAAAGAGAGAGGGGGATGTTCGAATGAAAACTAATTACGATGGATATCTCGAGTATAATAATTTAAAATATATATTTGTTTTTAGTGATAATATATTGACTATATTTCCTGATACAGATCTTCAAATTGACCCACTTAGCAATTTTTTTAATTCATTCAATTATAAACCAGAATCTAATCAATTTATTAAAGGAAAAACCAATTGTAATAGGGAAATTATTTTTCTTAAAGTAAATTTTCATTTAAAAAATAATGGAGTTTTATATTCTTATGTTCCTGGTTTCATAATTAGTAAAAATAATATTTATGAAAATAAGATTGAAAAAATAAGCGCAATGCGTTTTGATGGTGAAATTATAAATAAGTTTTATAATCCGCAAATTATTATTAAAAAAAATGATGTGAATTTTTTTTCTACTGGTCAAAAGTCTGTTGTTTTACGAGATATAAACGAGATTACTAAAATTTTTGATTTAAAACATTATAAAATTTTGGTAAGTGTTTCGATTGAAAGTCCAACAAAGACTAGCTTAGGAACTATAAATTCATTTATAACAATGGAATTTCCAAAAGAATTGGATATTGAAGAAATAATTGAATACTACTCGCAAATGAAAAAACTGTTTGAATTTTTAACTTTTAGAAAATCAATTGATTTTGAAAAAATATCTTTATATAAGAAAAACGTGGATGATTCCTTAGAATGTATAGCATACTTAGTCGTTGCAAACAATAAAAAAAGAGAAAATAACTCATTTAAAAACATAATTTTATATAGTGAATTAGAAGAAAAATTTCCAGAAGTAATGCAAAATATAATGTATAAAAATTATTATAATTTTCATTTTCCAGAAAACAATGACGAATCTAATTATGTGGATTCGGGAAGTTTTTTAGCTACTGCTTCAGGATTTGAAAATAATTTTTCAAAAGCGTTCCCTGATTTTTTGTCAAAAAAAGATGAGAATTACGGATTTGTAAAAAACGAAATAGTTTCTTTTTTGAATGAACTTGATGAAAAAAACAAAGGGAAAAATGCAAAGGTAAGAAAGTATTGCAGTAGATTTATAAATTCAATAGAATTGATGGATGGTAATTTGGAAGAAAAATTGTTGTTTGCATTTAATGAATTTTCTGAAATTATGAAAGATGTAAAACTTAGAATTTTGAAAAATAATGAAGTTTACGGTAAATCTGATAACGATATAATCGGAAAATATGTTCAAAAGAGAAATAAATTTTCTCACGGCAATATAGATGATTACTTTTTTAAAGAAGATATTGCGTGTCACTTGATTGTAAATGCCATTATATATGTGTTTGCTCTCAAAAAGTCTAATTTAAGTGATGATAAAATTAAAATAATTATTAATAAAATGTTTAATTAAAAGAAGGAGTTATCCTTCTTTTGTATTAAATATATTATTAAACTCTCTGATAATTTTCTCATTGCCTGAATTGAATGCATGAGAGTAAACATTAAGGGTAGTGGATATATCACCATGTCCTAGACGTCTACTGATGTTTGCTACACTAATACCTCTTGATATTTGTAATGATGCAGATGTATGTCTTAATGAATGAAAAGTTATAATCGGAAGATTATGCTTTTTTAATATCTGTTCAAATATTTTTCTTGGAGTATCTGGATGTATTGGATCTCCATCATCAGTAGTAAATATCTTTTTAGTATTCTTCCATTTATTACCCATAGCGTCTTTAATATTATTAATATATGTTTGATATTCTTTTAACACTTCAATAGTAGGATCGGAAATAGGAACACTTCTAATAGAATTATTATTTTTAGGAGTTCCATCAATTAATTGTCCGTTGATTCTTTGAAGTGTTTTATTAATAGATACCATACCAGTGGTGAAGTTAATATCAGACCACTCTAATCCAATCAATTCAGCCCGTCTACAGCCTGTATCAAGCGCTAAACGAATGATTGCTTGGTATTTTATGTGTTCACCGTCTAAAGCCTTTAAAAGGCATTGCGTTTGCTCTAAATCATAGAATTTAGATTCTACTTTTAATTTCTTTGGAGCTTTAACTCTTTCATTTGGATTATGTGCTAATAACTGCCAATCAACTGCTTGTTTTAAAGCTACATTAATAACACGATAGTGCCTTAAAACAGTATTTTCTGTAAGTCTTTTATGCTTCTTTAAAGAACTCTTTTGCACATTACCTCGATCTCTTAAATAGTTATAATGTCCAACTAACATTAATGCAGATAGGGAATTAAGTTTAACATGACCTAGTTGACTTAATAATTCATGGCATATAGCAGAATATGATTCATAAGACTTTGGTTTTAAATTTGGTCTTACATATTCTTTAAGCCATTTTTCAAAATATGATTTAACTGTTTCGGAATTATTAACAACATAGTTGCCTTGTTTAATTTGCGCTTTAAGTTCGGCTTCAAAAGCACGAGCTTCTTTTTTATTGCCGTGAAAACGTTTATTGATACGTATTCTTTTGCCGACTAAATCACGACCGTTGTCAACAGTTATTTCATATATTCCTTTACCGCGTTCTCTTATCAACTTATATCACCTCATTTTTTATTATTTTTTCGCTCTCTACTATATAGAGATCTACAAGAAGGACTGCAAAAGAGTTTGTCTTTTCTATTTGATATCAATATTGAATGACATCTTTTACATTCCATCAAATCTCTGTCACCAATAATTTCATTAATTAACAGAATATATTTTGTGTATTCAAACGGGCAATCAAAATAATTTGTAATAACAAATTCATCTTTTTCTTTCGTTACACCAATCTTTGATAATGGAACTTCTATATCGCTATATGAATGCTCTAATGATTTTATTTTCATAATGAAACTATATAAATCATCAAGTTTCTTGATTACTAAGTTTAAATTGATTTTGTTTAAAGCGTTATCTTTTAAACTGTCAGGTATTCCGTATTTTTCAAAAAACATTTGAAGTTTAATTGCAATCGCAGAATAAGTAGCGGCAAAAGGAAAATTCTTGCCATCAAAGTACTTATCTCTCGCAAAAAGATAAATATCACCAATTACAATTGAATCTTTAACGTTAAATTGTTCCTGATTGTTTGTTTTCCATTTTTCTAACTTTGTATTTTCTAAGTGCTTTTCAAATAAATTTATAACAAAAATTAACTTTCCATCTTTAAAGAAATTACTAAATTCAATAAGCCTATTAAAGAAGGCGCTATCATCAACTGATATAGTTTCGTTTTTTATGAAGTTGGTTCCTTCTAAATAAGGAACGTTATATTTATCATATTTTAATTCATAGTTTTTAAACTTGCTTGTTTTATAGTTGATAATACTTCTCCTTGGATCAATTATATTACCTTTTTCCATCATATTCACTCCTTTTTTATCGTGTTTCGTTTTTGTTGCGCTTTGTCTCTTATAATTTACCATAATATGTTTTAAAATGAAAGCATATAGAGCAATTTCTGCGCAGATTTTATCTATAAGAAAGGAGAATAACATGAAAGAGATAATGAATATAAAAGAATTATCGAAATATTTAAGATGTAGTGATTCTTGTATAAGAAAACTTAAAAGAGAAAATAGCATTCCATATTTTAAAATTTCAAGCAAAGTTCTTTTTGATAAAGCCAAAATAGATACTTGGTTATCAGAAAAAGAAGTCAATCCAATTAATAAATAATTTAAATATCAATGAAAGGAGGTTTAAATGACAACATATTCAAGAAGAATCAAAACTTTTGGAGGAAGGAAAGCTACCTTCCCCCTAAAAGATATAAAGGATGTAGAAATGATCCTATATTGGTTTTTAAAAGAAAGAGAAAACTCCAAATCATCAATTAAGAGGTTTCAATATGATAGGAATTGGATGCTTTGTTTCTTGGGTTTCAATACTACCTTTAGAGCAGAAGATCTTTTGCAATTAAGAGTTCAAGATTTAATAAATGGTTACATATCTATTAAAGAAAATAAAACTGGAAAACCACAAAATTTCAAAATGGATAACAAACTATTTCAAGACGTACTAAGTTATTTTGGAAGAAATAATCTTAGATATGAAGATTATATTTTTAAGAGCCAAATGAATAGTAATATGGCAATAACTAGGCAACAGGCTAATAATGTTTTAAAAAAGGTATCGAAGGCAACGAAGCTAAAAAGCAGATTTTCTATGCATACGTTAAGGAAAACGTTTGGCTACCACTATTACAACAATAAAGGCAATTTGATGACTTTAATGAGAATGTACAACCATGATTCACCAAATACTACTTTATTATATGTATGTTGGGGAACAGATGATGCAGAGAAAGATAGAGCTAATACTTACATTGGAGGTGTACATAGAAAAAAAGGTAAAAATTAGTAGTTTTAACGAAAAAAATAAATATGTAAAACTTTTTTATGTAGTTAAAAATAATTATTTAATTTGCTCATATTTTATAAGGGGAAACAACAATAATGATTGAATTGAAAAAGTTTGTCAGATTTAGTAGTTATGACAAATTATTATTTGGATAAAAAGCGAAAAACAAAGCAAGCAAAAACACAAACAATTCTATAAAAGGGACAATAAGTAAATACCTTTGAAAAATCAAATAATAAGTACTAATTAATTTTGTTAAAGTTTTACAAATATAATTAAAAGCTTTTCAAAATATGCAGATTTGTTTACAAAAAAGCATTAAAAATAGATATAAAATTAGCAAATATGAGATAAAAATAACTAAAAACGGATGATAATCAACGAAAATAATTTTAAAAAGTTCATAAATAAAGCCAAAAAAACAAATGAAATAAGACTCCCCCCCCACGTAGGACCTCGTTTACTACATTTAGCGAACGGTACAGGGTCCTCCAAATAACCGCTTACGATTTTTGGAAAAGGGGGGATAAATTTGAAAAAAAGATCAAAAATTAGAATAACTTTGGGTTATTAATACAAAGTTTAAGAAACATTAAAAAATATAATGATTGGAGGGAAAAGAATGAATAAAAAAAATATAATAAAAATCATGAATAAATTCTTTTTTAATACAAGATGATATGGCTATATATGATAAGTCTAAATTATATTGGCTGAAGCTATTTGATGATTTTTATCGGCAAGATAGTATTGAGTGGTTGCTAAGTGAAGAAAACGGAACTGCATACGTAGTCTTATATCAAATGCTATTGTTAAAAACTCTTAACAGGAATGGAGAATTATCAAAAATGTTAGGTAATAATAAAATAAAATATACAAATCAAGATATAGCTAAGCTTACAGGTCTAAATGAGAAATTGATAGAGCAAGGAATAAATAATTTAATTTATGTTGGTTTGTTAGAAAGGGATCAAAGTGGAATAATGTTACTCCCAAAGTTAAATAATATGATTGGATCATCTACAAAAGGTGCTTTTAAAAAGTCTGTCCAAAGAAAGAAGAAAGACAAATGTCCACCAGATATAGATAAAGATATTAAAGAAGATGAAAGAAATATATATAAATAACAACAATAATTACAAAAAAAAAGATATAATCGAGTTCATAATAAATAATTATGATAGAAGTATATGTTCTCATGAACTAAATAAAATAGATGATTGGCTAAAAGATCATTCAGAGGAATCTATAATAAAAGCAATAAGTATATCAATTGAAAATAATGTAAAAAAATTTAGTTATATTTCAGCTATACTTAATAATTGGAAAAAAGAAGATGGAGTTAAAAATTTCAATAAAAATATACTAAGTAAAGAAGATGTTGAAATACTGAACTATGATTGGTTGAATGATCCAGAAAATTGGTTTAATTGGGATAAGAAAGAATATTGAAATATATATTCTTTTCCATTATAAAAATAAAATTTTTATAGCATTCTTACTTCGATTATATTGATAAACATGGTATAATCTTCTTAAGAGAAACTTAGGGAGGTAAATATGAACTTTGAAAATATGACAAAAGAAGAGTTATTGAAATATATAAAAGAATTAAGTGAAGAACAAAATGGTAAATACGGTTTAATATGGGATAAAGAAAAAGAACCAGAAGAAATAGTTGTAAATTGTGACAAGTATATACCTGTCTTAAAAGAAATAAAAGAAAAGGGCGTTTCCAATGGTGGGCAAACAAATTTATTGATAGAAGGAGATAATTTTCACTCTTTAAGCGTCTTAAATTACACTCATAAAGAACAGATAGATATAATATATATTGATCCTCCTTATAATACTGGAAATAAAGACTTTGTATATAACGATAAATTCATAGATATAGAAGATGGATATAGACACAGTAAGTGGCTTAATTTTATGGAAAAAAGATTGAAAATAGCTAGAAATTTATTAAAAGAAGATGGGATGATTTTTATAAGTATTGATGATAACGAATTATTCCAACTAAAGTTACTTTGTGATAAAATTTTTGGTGAAAATAATTTTATAAACAACATAGTCGTTAAATCATCTGAGGCATCAGGCAGTAAAATGAGTCATATTGAAAAGAAATTTCCCAAAATAAAAGAATATATTCTTATTTACGGTAAAACAAATAATGTACAATTAAACCCAACCAAGATATATAAAACAGACGATTCTTCATCATTTTTATCTTATGCAAAATATTATTCAAAAATTGTAATAAATATTGATGACGAACCAGAAAAATGGATTACAAAGAGTGTAAAAGATTTTATTTTAGAAAATGGTATACCATTTTCATCGGAAAACGAAAAAATTGATTTTTATACTAAATACAGTGAAAGATTAATTTATAGAACATCAAACAAATCTTTTTCAAACTTAAAATTTGAAACGGAATTTAAAAGAATTAAGACATCTCAAGGCTTAGAAAGAGTTTGGTGGGAAGGCAAAGAACTTCTAACACTAAAAAACAATCTTGAAACTTCCTTGTGTGATTTGTGGGCAGATATATCTACCATTAATTTAAATAAGGAAGGTGGAGTTGATTTTTCAAATGGTAAAAAGCCTTTAAAACTTATTAAAGGGATAATAAACTCTTCGCTTAAAAAAGATGCTGTAATATTAGATTTTTTTGCTGGATCTGGAACAACAGGTGAAGCAGTATTACAATTGAATAATGAAGATTCTGGTCAAAGAAGATTTATATTATGCACTAATAATGAAGGAAA
>JAQVQJ010000041.1 GCA_028701635.1 Clostridia bacterium
GGCAATCAATTGAAAATGTAAGATTGTTTTTAAAAGAAGTGGATTTGAATGCAACAGATGATAATGGAAAGTTAAAATACCCATTTGCAACAGTTGCAAGTACATTAAAACAAATACCAGAGCTTGTAAAAACGGTTTCGGAGCTTGAAAAAACAATTAATAGTGAAGTTGAAGAACAAAGTAGATTAAAAGGACAAAATTTAAAGAAGATTTTTGAAGATGGGTTAAGATTGTAATTATGGAAGAAATACTTGTAAATGAATTTCAGACAAAGATAGATGAAGATTTTCTAAACTCGATGAATCAAGAGGTTAGAGAACAGTTTTTAGATGCAATAGAAAATATTCCATATATAAGGAATCTTATATCAAAAGATAGAAAGCGTGCAAAAGATTTAGATAGAGATTCAAAAGGAAGGATTATTGTTGATTTGTGCAATCCGCACATATTAGAGAACATGGATTATTTTAGAGAAACGGCAATACATTATCAGAAGCATGGTTGTTTAACCAATTTAAGACCAAATGCGAATCCAAACAGTGAGTTCGGTAGATGGATAAGAAGAGAAACCGATAGAATATGGAATGGTATGGTTAGGGAGTCTGATGGAGAGTGGATTACCGGACAAAATTATTTTTATTTAAACTATTCTCCAATAGTACAAACAAAAATTATTCCGGGAACAAATATTGCAGACCGTGTTGTTGATATGCCAATTTCATGGGAGGGTGTTTATTTATGGTTTCATTATATAGAACAAGCAAGATATGGGGGAATGTATGATGGCTTTACTGGTGGAAAACACTGTATGGAAATAGCAAAACGTGGTGCATCTAAATCATATACTTGTGCAAGTATTCTCGCAAGGTTATTTGTTTGTGGGGATAATGAAATTTCAAAAGAAAAGGTTCGTGGTGTTATATCTGCATATGACAAGGAAAAACTTATTAAGGATGGTACTTTAAATAAGTTTGTTGATGTTATAGACTTTTGTGCAAAACACACACAATATCCATCTTTAAGACTAAAGAATTCTATTGAAAAAATGCAATGGAAAATGGGTTATCAAGACTTAAATACCGGAACTGAAAAGGGAACTCAAAATGAAATAATGGGCAATGCTGCAAGTGAAAAGGCCGGGAAGAACCGTGGTAAAAGAGCCCGTGTATTTATTTATGAGGAAATTGGCGAATGGAATGGATTTATTGATTCTTGGGCCATTAATAAAAGGTCTGTACAAGAAGGAGATGTTGCTTTCGGCCAAGCAATTGCTATCGGTACTGCTGGTACAAAGAAATCAATTTTTGCTGGTGTTGAAGAAATGATTTACAATCCAATTGGTTATGATATTTATGCACTACCAAATGTTTATGATCGGGAATTAAGTGGTGGAAAGAATACTATTTATTTTTTCCCTGCATATTTAAATCGGTTGCCACACTATAACAAGGATGGTGTTTCCAATGTTGTTATATCATTAAAGGAAATTCTTATTAATAGATATAATATGAAATATAATTCTGAAGACCCAGATCAATTACAACGTGTTATTGCTGAAGACCCAATAACATTACAGGAAGTGTTATTAAGTGGCGAAACAACTATTTATCCAATAAACGATATTCTTGGTAGATTAAATGAAATAGATAACAATCAAGATATTTTAAATAGTAATCATATAGGACTTCTTGATGTTTCTCCAACAGATGGGATTGTATATAAACCAACATCTGAAAATCTTCCAATAAGAATGTTTCCACATAAGAATAATAAACTAAAGGGTGGAATAGAAATATTTGAAATGCCAAAAATAGATCCGTCAACAAAAAAACCTTTTTCCAATAGGTATATTGCTGGTATTGACCCATATGAAAATGATACTGCAGATACCCTTTCTCTTGGTTCTATTTTTATTTTAGATTTATGGACGGACGAAATTGTTTTTGAATATACAGGGAGGCCGCAATTTGTAGATGATTTTCATGAAATATGTAGAAGGGCATTATTATTTTATGATGCAAGAGCCAATTATGAAAACAATAAAAAGGGTTTATTTGGATATTTTAGTACACATAATTGTTTGTATTTACTTGTTGATAATTTAAAGTATCTAAAAGATATGGATATTGTAAAAACAGTTGGATATGGAAATACAATAAAGGGTACTCGTGCAACAGAGCCAATAAAGAGTTATGGCAGAATGCTTTATAATAACTGGTTGAGAAAACCCGTTGAAACAACAAAAATGTTGCCAGATCAAACAATAGAGACAACTACAAAAATGAATTTGTGGCATATTAAATCTCGGGCATTATTAAAAGAAACTCAAACGTGGAATAGTAAAAATAACTATGATAGACATGATGCAATGGTTTTCTTAATGCTTTTAAGAGAAGATCGTCTTATAATGTGTAGTGGAAAAGATCCGAGAGAAAATGCAAATACAAATAATAAAGATTATCTTGGTAATGATGATTTTTTTTCAAAGAATTATAAGAAAAAAAACGATAAGGCCACCCTTTCTTATTAATTTTGCAGTAAGCTTTTGTTAATATTTTATTTTGACTATTGTTTCCAAATTATTTTTAATTTATTTTTGTAAAATATGTTAGAACTAATTTTTATTAAAACGATATAATGAATACTACGATAGGGTTTCCAAAACAACAATTGCCACTGAATCGAAAAAATAAACAGTGGCGAAAGTCGCATTTAGATTGGGCAGATAATAATGATAGGTATAATTCTGGTAAGATTAGAAAATCTTATTCAAATAAAAAAATAAATTATGACCTTGTTAATGGAATTTTAAACATGGAGGACTTAGCTCTTATTTTAAATCCATCATCTGTAGAGGCGTCATTTATTCCAGAGAAAATACAACACTATCCAATAATTAATTCAAAATTAAATATTCTTCGTGGAGAAGAAGTTAATAGAAGATTTAGTTTTCGTGTTGTATGTACAAATCCAAGTGCAATTAGTGAAATAGAAAAAGAAAAACAACAATTATTCTTTCAAGACTTTCAGAAAATAATTGAAAGTAATGCAACTTCAGAAGAAGACTTAAATGCAAAGATGGAGGAATTATATACATATTATAATTACACATGGCAGGATTTAAGAGAAATACGTGCAAATGCATTATTAAATCATTATTATAAAGAACTTGCTCTTGAATCAGTATTCTCTAATGGATTTATGGATGGCATGGTTGTTGGAGAAGAAATATACATGTGTGATATTGTTTCTGGAGAACCAACAATGGAAAGACTTGATCCAATGAGAGTTCGTTGTTATGGTTCTGGATTTTCAAATAAAATAGAAGATTCGGATATTATTGTTATTGAAGACTTTTGGTCCCGTGGAAGAGTTATAGATTCTTTCTATGATAAACTAAGTTCAAAAGACGTTGAATATTTAGAAAACATTACTGTTTCTACAGAATATGATGAAATGGATCATATTGATGATAGAAAAGGCTTTATTCGTGCCGAGGACATTACAATTGGTGATGTTGTCGACACGAATATTTTATTTGCTGGTGGCAGCCCAACTGGATTATATTATGATCAAGAGGGGAATGTCAGAGTATTGAGAGTCTTTTGGAAAAGCAGGCGTGCAATTAAAAAGGTTAAATCATATGATCCAGAGACTGGAGAAGAGTTTTATGAATTTTATCCGGAATCTTATGTTATAGATGAATCTCTTGGAGAAGAGGAGGAAATTCTTTGGGTAGATGAAGCTTGGGGTGCAACTAAAATTGGCGAAAAAATTTTTATTGATATGGGTCCAAGGTTGATTCAATATCAAAGACTTAGCAATCCATCAAGATGCCATTTTGGTATTGTTGGTAGAATTTATAATTTAAACAACAATAGGGTATTTTCTCTTGTTGACATGATGAAACCATTTTCATATTTATATGATGTTGTACACGACAGATTAAATGTTGCTATTGCTGCAAACTGGGGGGAAATTATGGAGCTGGACTTAGCCTCTATTCCTAAGGGATGGGATGTTGAGAAATGGATGTATTATGCAAAAATAAACCACTTAGCTGTAAAAGATAGTTTTAATGAAGGAAATTATGGATCTGCAACTGGCAAACTTGCTGGTGGATTTGCAAACAATTCTCGTGGTTTAATGAGTACAAATGTTGGAAATTATATTCAACAACACATTCAGTTATTAGAATTTATTAAAATGGAAATGTCTGAATGTATTGGTATAACTAAACAACGTGAAGGACAAATTTCCAGCAGGGAAACATTTGGTGGTATTGAAAGATCTACATTGCAATCTTCACACACAACCGAATGGCTTATGTTAAAACATAATGAAGCAAAGATTGCAGCGCTTGAATGTTTACTTGAAACTGCAAAGATTGCATTAAAAGGTAAGAGTAAAAAATTTCAGTATATATTATCAGATCATTCTTTGGGAATTGCATCTATAGATGGAGATGAATTTTCAGAAAATGACTATGGTCTTATTGTTGATAGTTCTCCAAGAACAATGGAGCTTGAACAAAAATTAGATTCTCTTGCACAGGCTGCATTACAAAATCAATTGGTTGATTTCTCTACAATAATGAAGATTTACACAAATACTTCTATTGCAGAAACACAAAGATTAATTGAAAGTAAAGAAATAGAACGCAAAAAAGCAGCACAACAAGAAGCTCAACGTGCAACACAAATACAAGAAGCCGAAATACAAAGACGTGCAGAACTTGAAGAAAGAAAGCTTGCTCTTGAAAATGAACTGAATGAAAGAGATAATCAAACAAAATTAGAAATAGCATATTTAAATTCTTCTCTTAAATTAGAGGCGTTAGATAAAGATGATGAAGATAAATCATTTACCGAGGCAGAGAAAGAAAAACTCTTAGAAAAAATGAGAGCGTTAGATCAAAAAATGGCCATTGAAAAAGAACGCCTAAGACAAGGAGAGAAAAAGTTGCAACTTGATGAAGAAAAATTAAAACAATCTAAAAATAATAAAAAATAACGAAGATGGGTGATTTAATAACAATTCTAATTTCGGTCGGATCTGCCGTAGGAATAAATAGGCTTTTGGAGCTTTTCATAAATAGATATTTTAATAAAAAAAAAGACGAAGAAGTTATAGAACAAGAAAAATTAAAAACTAATAATCAGGAATTTAAAAATTTAAAAGAACAAATAGACACATATTCAGATTTAGCAAACAAATTGGCTAAGGAAACGTCTACATTAAAAATGCAAGTTTTAACTTTATATGATTACATTTTAGAACTAACATCAATAACATGTATTAAAAGTTGTGAGAATAGAAAAATAAAAAGCATTGCAATTGACCTTCTTAGTGATTTTAAAAAAATAGAAGAAAAATAAAATGAACATACTATTGGATAGAAAATATTTAAAAGAAAATTATACCATAGGCAAATTACACATCAATGATGTGTATTTTTGCGATACATTGGAAGATAAAGTTGTTGATGTTGATAAGAGTGGAAAAATCGACAACGGAGAGGTTAAAATTTATGGACAAACAGCAATTCCGTATGGAAAATATAAGGTTGTTTTAAGTTATTCTCCAAAATTTGGCAGAATAATGCCAAGGATTTTAGATGTTCCCGGATTTAATGGAATATTAATTCACATTGGCAATACTATTAAGGATACAGATGGATGTATCCTTGTTGGAAGAAATAAAACTGTTGGTATGGTAAATGAATCAACGACAACATTTAATGAACTTTTTAGACAAATGGAAGTTGCTGAAAAAAAAGGTGAAAACATAACAATAAATATAATTTAATTATGAGTCGTTGTACTATATATGGAGTTGTAATTTCTGTAATATTTATATTATCATTAATATTTAATATTTATCAATGTTCTTCAAATAAAGAAGATGTCGAAATTGAGACTGTATATAATTATAAGGATAGTATTATTATTACTAAAAAAGATTCTATTATCTTTAAAACAATATATAATCCAAATATTGGAAGGCCAATAGACACAATTTTTGTTTTTAATGACAAAGACACACTTGAAGTTTCCGGGATATTAAAAGACACTCTCAATATTGATAGTCTTATATTAACATTAAAGACAAGAGACACTGTTTTTATAGATACAACATTCACATCAATACAACATATAAAACTCCCAAAAGAAAAAAAATGGGGGTTTGGCGTAACAATTGGTGTTTCAGCAACTTATGGGCTTTTATACAAAAAAATAGATATTGGCCCATCTATTGGAGTTGGGATTACTTATAAATTTTAAATTAACAAATAGTAATTTTTGTATTTTAGCACTTGAAATTTAAATAAAAAGTTATTATTTTTGGAAATAATTATAAAAAAAAACAAAAAGTTATGGGAGAATTAACATTTGAAAATATTTTTGACACTGAAGAAAGTCTTGATTTATTCAATGAAAATGAAGAGGGGTCAGAAGACGAAAATGAAGATGCCGAAAAAAAGGGCACTGAAAAAAAAGATAATAATAACGAAACCGAGGATGTTACCATCGAGGAATTATTCCAAACAGAAGGTGGCGAAGATCCAGAGAGCGGAGGTTCGGAAAATAAAGATAGTGGAGAGAACGCCAATCCCGAAGAGGGCGGGGGTTCTTCTGTTTTTTCTTCCATAGCCGCAGCTCTTGTGGAGGAAGGCGTTCTTGAAACTTTAACTGAAGAAGATTTAAAAGGAGTTAAAACTGTAGACCAATTTAAAGAATTAATAAAAAAAGAGGTCGACAATAAACTTGGTGAAGAGGGCAAAAAGTTAAGAGACGATATCAATGATGGTGTAGATCCTGAGATTGCAGAAAATTACAACAAAGTTTTATCTTATTTAAAGGGATTAGATGAAGCAGTTGTATCTGAAGATTCTGAAGAGGCGGAAGAAATTCGCAAAAAAATAATTTTTCAAGATTATTTAAACAAAGGATTTAGCAAGGAAAAGGCCATAAAAGAAGTCGAAAAGTCATTAGCAGCTGGTACTGATATTGATGATGCAATTTATGCTCTTCACGAAAACATTACTTTTTTTGAAACAAAATATAATGGTATTATTGAGTCTGTAAAACAAGAAAGAGAAAGACAAAAACAAGAGATACAAAAAAATGTTGAACTTGTAAAAAGTAAGATTATGGACACGGAAGAACCATTTGCTGGAGTTAAACTTGAAAAAAGCATTCGTGAAAAAGTTTATAAAAATGTTGCAGTTCCAAATGAAAGATGGAAAGATGGTAGATATTATACAAAATTGCAGAAATTTCAACTGGAAAAACCGGAAGAATTTATTCACAAAATTGGAGTTTTATTTACACTTACCGATGGATTTAAAAACTTAGATGGAATTGTAAAAAAGCAAGTAAAAGAAAAAACAGCTAAAACCATGAGTAATTTAGAGAGTGTTCTTAAGGGAACAACCGTAAAGGGCGGAAGACTCAAACTTATTAATGGTGGTGATGATGAAGAAATGTCCATTCATTCAGATTTTAAATTGGATATTTAATAATAACAAACTTTAATAAAAAAAAATTATGGCAAAATTAGGAAAATTTCAAACCCTTACATTTACTTCTTGGAAGGGAACTCCGAAAGACAACCACCTCGGTTCAATCTTTCAAAAAACACCGCAAAAGGCTTCTGAATTTATGGTTCAGTTGCTTGCGTTAAATCGTGGAACAACTTTGGAATCACAACTTTCAAAGCTTCCCGTAAAATATTTTGAAACCGATGATGAATACACTTGGGATGTAGTGGCATCTTCGCGTAGAAACATTCCCATTGTAGAAGCAAGAACCATTGATGGCCAAATTCTTGCAACCGGAGAATATGGTATTGCCGGAGAACCTTTCTATGTTGTATTTCCGGAAGATTGGTTTGCCGATGGAAACGTAATTGTTGGTGAAAAGAATGAAATTTACCCATTGCGTATTCTTGGTGAGGCTCGTATGGAAGGAACAAATGCTGTTTATAAAGTAGAGCTTATTGGTGGTGTTACCACTGGCATGCCCTATGATGAACTTTTAGCTGGGAAGAGATTTAGTGTTGAATATTCTCCGGTTGAAAAAGAATATTCAAGAGGTGTTGGTGAAATTCGTTTTACTGCACCTATTAGCATGAGAAATGAATGGTCTCGTATTCGTATTAAACATAAAGTTCCCGGATCACATCTTAATAAGAAACTTGCAGTTGGTATTCCTATTGTTACAAAAGACAACAAGAAAACAACCTTTAATGCATGGATGCACTATGTAGACTATGAATTGGAATGTCAATTTTCTGATGAAAAGAATAATCTTATCGCTTATGGCCGTTCAAATAGAAATCAAAATGGTGAATATTTGAATTTTGGCAAATCTGGCAATGTTCTTTCAATGGGAGCTGGTTTAAGAGAACAAATGGAAATGTCAAATGTAACCTATTACAATACATTTTCACTTCGTTTAATTGAAAATGCTCTTTATGAATTGTCGACCAATAAACTTGGATTTAAAGATAGAGTATTTGTAATGAGAACTGGTGAACGTGGAGCTGCTCAATTTAGCAAAGCCGTTTTGAACACTGTTTCCGGTTGGACTGCATTTACAATCAATGCTGATAATCTTGGCATGGTTAAGAAAGTAACTTCTCCTTTGCATGAAAACTCATTATCTGCAGGATTTCAATTTACAGAATTTCGTGCACCTAATGGAATTGTTCTTCGCGTAGAAGTAGATCCTTTCTATGATGACAATGTTCGTAATAAAATTCAACACCCAGATGGTGGCGTGGCAAACTCTTATCGTTATGATATTCTTTATATTGGAACGATGGATCAACCCAATATTCAACTTGCTAAAATTAAAGGTCAAGAAGAATTGCGTGGTTATAGATGGGGTTTCCGTAATCCATTCACCGGTGAAATGAACAACTATAACATGTCTACAGATGAAGACTCTGCAGAAATCCACAAAATGTGGACTGGTGGTGTATTTATTTTGGATCCGACTCGTACAATTTCTATTATACCTTCAATTTTGTCGGTATAATCACTGAGAGACACGTTGGGTGATTTGATTCACCCAACTGTCTTATTTTAAAAACAAATTAAAAATTTTTATTATGGAAGAAAGAATAAAAAAAACAAAAAAAG
>JAQVQJ010000042.1 GCA_028701635.1 Clostridia bacterium
AGTGATATTTCATATTTTAGAGTGTGTCTATCTGGCGATACAAAACTATCATTTAACAAAGACGTCTATTCAAATGCTTTAACAGACTATTCTGGCTTATTGCCTGTTCAATTGAAGTTAGTTGGGAATGTTTCTAGAAATATTATTTCTTCCAATTATACAAACGCAGTTAATTTCTACAAATACTCCACTCCAACTACATTTAAAATTTCAGGCGGACAGTTTGATTTTGGGACAGAGCCAGATAATAATGCAACGAGTGATTTATTTAGAATAACGATAGGAGAAACCACTTATTCGTATATAACGCAAACTGGTATTAGCTCAATAAGTAGTTTCTATCAAACTACTACTACAACAGGAACCGCAATTGCATATATAAATGGTGGGAAAACCGATACCATAGGTGCGACAACTGTATTAACACTTAATTCAAATACTTCATCGCTCCAGTTTAATAGACTACAAATTTCTTATACAGATGAAGAAAAATATTTAATTCAAACTCGTTTAGATGGTGTAATAACTACTGATTTTAAGTGGAATTGGACTGAAAGTGGCGAAGTAACAACAAGAACCGCAGTTCTTTATATATTCTCTAATAGCCCAGTGTTTGGAGGGGAAATTGGCGAATGGACAAAAGTAGTAAAAGTTAATGGTAGTTTGGATTATTACTATAAAGCTGTAACTGTTAATGCAGTTTATAGCGGAGAAAATACTGAATTATCAGTTGATGTAACCTTACCTAAGGAGTTAGTTGCTTCTAGTTATTCAATTTACTTAAAAAAATCAGATAGTAGTTTAGAAGGAAATCAATTGAGTTCTAAATTATCCAAGGCTTTCAATTTTAATCAATTAGGAAGACCTACATTAACATTGCAGAATGGAAAGATAAATTGGAACGATATTTCTTATGCTACAGGTTATGATATTAGATTTACTGGTGATAGGATAGGCTATGAAGAAGTAGGCACAATTAATTCGTTTGAATTAGATGCATCGTTTGCATCGTTTGCTGATTTAACAACAGAAAGAACTTATAGTTTTAGAATAGTAGCAGACGGTAATGTTCCTTATTTAAAGCCAGTACAAATGCCGGCAGATAATTATACATATATTATTGCAGGACAAACTTCTCAGAGCTTAAGTGTTGTTAAACCAAAAAAACCGGGAGATATTGAATTGATTGGTGGAGCTTTAAAATGGGAAGAGCAATCATATTACACTTATGCAAATATATCAGTTAGTGATTTGGAGTTTGTATTCTATAACTCGGTAGAATTAGAAATTGCCAGAGTTGAAATTCCTGCTAATAAATTTACTGATGGATTCCCAGATCTCTTATCAGTAATCTCAGATTATTTAGGTGGTGTAAAAGAGCAATTTTCACCTACCGAAACTTACACTATTAAGTATCGTGAACTTGGAGGTAATTCGTTTGCTAATAGCGAATTTAAAGATCTTATAAATAATATCGTTGTTGCAGGAAATCCTGGTGCTTCTTATGAGTTTAAATTAACTCCAATTGTTAATAGGATAGAAATTACAGAAGATGAAGGATTATATTGGGGACCTGTAACACAAGAGGGTTTAGCGGCTATTAAATATGATGTATTCTTTAATTTAAATGATAGCAGCTATGTTTATGCTACAACTATTGATGCTCCAGATCATGTCATTGAATTGGAAGATTTAAAAGCTTTAACTGCTTATCAAAATAATAAGACCTTTATTTCTGGCATATTTATAGTAGTTAGAGGAGATAGTACTAACTACATTTCTGGGTTCAATTCACCAATTGTTCTAATTAAAGCAATAGAGGGAGAAGTTCAACTAAGTGTTGAAAATGGCTTTATTAAATGGAATGATGTAAAAAAAGCTGGCAAGTATCAAATTACAACTTTAATAGGAGTTGATACTGTTGTTTATGAAGTTTACCAAGGTGACGAAACATTTAAGATGAATAAATATGTTAATGATATTTTAATTCAAGAGGGTACCCTATCAAGTATGACGTTAGAAGAAGTTGAAGAAGATGTATGGATTTGGAGTTGGGACTGGGCTCAAGATGAAAATATCGAAGCAGGTATTTTATATAACTTGTTTATAAGATATATCCCAGAAGCTGATGAAGACGTCTTTGCAATACCTGGCGAATTTACAGAAGTTGCTTTAAGTGTCTATAAACTTGCTTCTCCAAAGATTTCAACTATAAATGGAGATTTAACTTGGAGCGATGTAGCCAATGCTAACGGCTATAAGATATTTATAAACTACCTAAATAGTTACGATGAAATTTTGGCAACAACAATAACAGAATTAGAATTGAATGTAAATAGTTATAGTGTTAACATCGAAAATCACGGACAAAGCAAAATTATGATTGCGGTACAAGCTGTTGGTACGACAGAAACAATTGGAGGATTTAGTTATATAAACAACTACATTGATTATATAGATGTTAGTTATAAAGACAATACTCTAAGCAATGTTGTAAGAAGTGGCGACTTTATAACTTGGGATGATAGCATACTAACCAATTCTTATGTAGTGGATATTTATAATGAAAACACTAATGCATTAATTTACAGTTATACAACAAGTAACAAACAAGTAGATTTATCTACATTAGGACTAGTAAATTCAGTATTGTATAAAGCAATTGTGAAAGTTAGAGGAACAACTGGAACAATAGGTGAATCAGGGACAGGATATTTAAGTAGTATTGCAACCGATAGTTCTATTCAGTTCATTATCTCAAACTCTATCGATACTCCTTATGTAGAATCGGGAGAGATATGTTGGCTAGCTTATGATTTAACAGCTGATTATAAGGTTACTATCCAATCAATTGCTGGAAACAATTATGTTTATACGATAGGGTTAGGATCGGAAAGTGGCATTTATGAAGTTAAAGGGCTTATTAAAAATGGAGTATCAATAGGCTTTAAGTCTTATGTAACTGAGGTAGATGGGACAATTACATTCTGGCCGGCAGAAGTTGAAGAGAATAAGAGTATGACTATTTCAGTAAGGATTGTTGGCATTCTAAAAGGGGAAGTCTACTATGTAAGTTCAAACCCATCAACATTATCTTCACAAGTTACAAAGAACTTATCTACACAATTACTCCCAAGTTATATTGTTGATGAAAATGTCTACACATTTACTTGGACAAATTCTACATATTTTGATTATTATGTTGAACTAGTTGATTCATCAGGCAATGTTGTAACATCAAGTTATGTAGAAAATAATACCTTTGTCTATGACTTTGGAACTACAACTGGAACATTTACTTTCAGAGTCCAGAGATATAACGCAGACCCAAATGCATGGTTCTTGAGATCAAACTTTGCTATTGTTGAATTTACTAAATAAATAAAAAATAACGGAACTTTCCGTTATTTTTTAATTGTCAGCCAAGGGTATTATTGTATAACCTTGGTCATAGTGGCAAAGCGGACAGATAGCCCATGATTCTTTTGCGGCATTTTCATGTCCACACTTGGAACACTTCCATTTATTTGCTTGTTGCATTTTATATAGTTTTTTCGATTTAAGCTTTTGATAAAGTTCGTCTAATTGTTGTGAATGAATATTCTCAACATCTGCAATCATTAATATAGTATTGGCAACATCATCATAACCTTCATCTTTTGCTATTCTAGCAAAAGTTGGATAAATGCTGTCAAATTGTGCAAATTCTGCTTCCGCTGCTAATTTTAGTCCGGGGTCAAGTTGATAGGAAATGAAAGGATAACCAGCAGTTATTTCAATATTTTTTTCCAAATTGCCATATTTTAGGATATAATCATAAAGCAATTTAGCGTGAGACATTTCATTTTTTGCTAATGCTTTCATTAAGTCTTGCATATATGCCAATTTTTCCGTTTTTGCTTGCTGGCCTAAAAACTGATATCTAGCCCCATCTTGACATTCTCCAAGATATAATCTTGCTAAAATTTTTTTTGTTTGTGACTTTTCAAATTCTACCATAAGACCTCTCTCGCTTGCATATTATTGACAATATATTTAAAAATAAACAAAAAACTCTTAATTTTTGAGAATTATTGCTTGTTATTTTTATTTGTAAAAATGTTTAATTTTAGTTATAATCTATTTTAGAGGGCGTATGGGAAAATTTGAAACTATAAGTGTTGAGGGTATAAAATCATATACATTATTCTCTAAGGATTCGTTTAACAAGGTCCTTGCTTTTTGTAGAAGCCTTCCATTATATAGCTTGTATGGAGAAGGCAAAGATGTAACAGTAGAAATTTATTTAGACTCTCCTAATAATCTATTAAGAAGTGCAGGCATTATTTTAACAAAAGTAATTGAAGACAATAAGGCTTGTTTAAGGGTTGAAAGAGAAGAATATATTCCTGGAAGGAAAAATCTCTTTAAAAAAGAAAAAAAAGTTTTTATTCATCCTATCGGGTTAAAAGATACAGCGTTTGATCATTCTTTATTTTTAATTGATGGAATAAGTTCAATGTTTTCTACAAAGTTTCATATTGATTTAGATAATGTGTTAAAAACTGTTGTGCCCAAATTAGAGATTGAGAGTAGAAGAGACCATTTCAAAGTGTTTAGTGGAAAAGGTTTTAAGGCAGAGATGATTTATGAAAATATACGTGTTAAAAATCATGATACTAAACGAAGAGTTGAATTATTAATGCTTGATATTGTACAAACTTCCTCAAAAATAAATTTAAATGAATTTAATGATTTTACTTTTAAAATTGAAAAATATTGTAAAGAAGTTTTACCAATAGAAGAGTCTAAATATGAAATAGCTATGAAAAAAACTCAGATTGTAGTACCTAAGAAATAGAATAAAAAAATATTATTTTGATAATTATATAAATAAAGGAAAGATTATGATTAAGATTGTAACTGATTCAACATGTTCTCCAAGCGAGGAATATAATTTAAAAAACGACATTAAAGTAAATCCATTAAAAATTCTGTTTGAAAATCAAGAATTTGTAGAAGCAGAGAATTTGTATACAACTATATATAAAAAGATGGCAGACACTAAGGAAATTCCTAAAACAAGTCAACCATCTTTAGAAAGTTACATTAATATTTTTAACAAAATAATAAAAGATGGGAATGAGGCGATCGTTTACACGATTTCACAAACGTTGAGTGGAACATATAATTGTGCTTGCCTTGCTCGTAAAAGTTGCGATGACCCAGATAAAATCCATATCTGTGATACTCAATGCATAGGGCAAACTGCTATTGGTTATATATATGAGACTGTTGAAATGATAAAACAGGGAAAATCAATAAAGCAAATACTTTCATATATTGAAAAATTGCAACAAAATAGTGCAATATCATTCATTCCTGAAACTTTAGAAAATTTGAAAAAGAATGGTAGAATTGGTGGTGTTAAAGCAATCGTTGCTTCTCTATTAAATATAAAACCTATTTTAATCTTCAAAAAAGGTAAGTTGTCGGGAGATAAAAAGACTTTAGGACTAAATAGGGCAATGAATGAAATAATAAAGGAAGTTCCGGAAAAAACAAAAAGACTCTTTATAATAAAGGCAGGATTACCTGACTACTTTGAAAAATTTAAAGAAAAAGTAATTTCATTTTTTAAAAATATTCCAATTGAATTAGGAATAGTATCGCCTGTTGTTGGTGCACATGTTGGACCATGTATTGGGCTTGCTTGGATAGCTGAGTAGAATAAGTTTTAAACAATAAAAAAAGAAGCCATTCGGCTTCTTTTCTTAAATTCTTTACATTAGTAGTTCAAGTTCAGCTCTATAATCTATTTTATCTTCGCCTTTCAAAGAATTAAATGGAACAAAGTCTTCGTCTTTAACAAAAAGATTTTCAAAATCATCCAATGGTTCTTCCTCTTCATTTTCCTTATTCAAAGAATTAAGTGAAAAGTCTTTATCTTTAAAAAGACTTTCAAAGTCCTGTAATGGTTCTGGCTCTTCCTCTTTTGCTATTCTTTTTGCCTCTAATTCAAAGACATCTGGCTCCATTTCACTTTTTAAATCTCTATATATATTCTTGCTCATATGTATAATTCCTCCCCTTCTTTATTAAGAAGATATCAAATTAGCAGCCTTTTGTCAACCCTATATTTTTTTTGAAAGTTTATTTATGTTAGCATATTTTTTTAACTGTTTTCAGTATAAAATAAAAAATAGTAAAAAATGTTAAAATTTTTTGGAAAAAGTGTTGACAAACCCATTTTATTGTGTTATATTTACCAAGCTACGCTCCAAAAGAATGTAGCAAACCCCTTTATTTGAATAAAATAAAGGTACGATCTTTGAAAACTAAATATTTGGAAAGAAAAGGTAATGTGTAAACAAAAAGGTTTTTAAATACCTTGTCAATTTCAAAATACTTATTCAATTTACGCAAAGTATAAAAAGTCAAGTTAAAATTTTGAGTCACAAACAACTAACGATATCTACTTCGAAAGAAGTTTATATACAAAAAATGTTAGAGTTTGATCCTGGCTCAGGATGAACGCTGGCGGCGTGCTTAAAACATGCAAGTCGAACGAGACATTTGAGTAGCTTGCTACAAGAATGTTTAGTGGCGGACGGGTGAGTAACACGTGAGTAACCTGCCTATTACAGGGGAATAACACTTAGAAATAGGTGCTAATACCGCATATGACCACGAACCGACATCGGTTTGAGGTGAAAAGAATTAAATCTGGTAATAGAGGGGCTTGCGCATCATTAGCTAGTTGGTGAGGGTAATGGCCCACCAAGGCAACGATGATTAGCCGATCTGAGAGGATGACCGGCCACACTGGAACTGAGATACGGTCCAGACTCCTACGGGAGGCAGCAGTTAGGAATATTGGGCAATGGAGGAAACTCTGACCCAGCAACGCCGCGTGAAGGATGAAGGTTCTCGGATTGTAAACTTCTGATCTGTGGGAAGAAAAAAATGACGGTACCACAGGAGAAAGCTCCGGCAAACTACGTGCCAGCAGCCGCGGTAATACGTAGGGAGCAAGCGTTGTCCGGAATAACTGGGCGTAAAGGGAGTGTAGGCTGCAATTTAAGTTAAATGTGAAAGCCCGGGGCTTAACTCCGGAATGTCATTTAATACTGGGTTGCTAGAGTACAGGAGAGGTAAGCGGAATTCCTAGTGTAGCGGTTAAATGCGTAGATATTAGGAAGAACACCAGAGGCGAAGGCGGCTTACTGGCCTGTAACTGACACTGAAACTCGAAAGCGTGGGAAGCAAACAGGATTAGATACCCTGGTAGTCCACGCCCTAAACGATGGATACTAAACGTGGGTGGTATCGACTCCATCCGTGTTGTAGTTAACGCGATAAGTATCCCGCCTGGGGAGTACGGCCGCAAGGTTGAAACTCAAAGGAATTGACGGGGACCCGCACAAGCAGAGGAGCATGTTGTTTAATTCGACGCAACGCGAAAAACCTTACCAAGGCTTGACATTGAATGCATATTCTAGAAATAGAAGAAATTATAGCAATATAACATTTAAACAGATGGTGCATGGTTGTCGTCAGCTCGTGTCGTGAGATGTTGGGTTAAGTCCCGTAACGAGCGCAACCCTTATCATTAGTTGCCATCATTAAGTTGGGAACTCTAATGAGACTGCCGTAGATAATACGGAGGAAGGTGGGGATGACGCCTAATCATCATGCCTCTTACGCCTTGGGCTACAAACGTGCTACAATGGCCATTACAAAGAGATGCGATACAGTAATGTGGAGCCAACCTCAAAAAAATGGTCCCAGTTCGGATTGTGGGCTGAAACCCGCCCACATGAAGTTGGATTTGCTAGTAATCCCGAATCAGAATGTCGGGGTGAATGCGTTCCCGGGTCTTGTACACACCGCCCGTCACGCCATGGAAGTTGGGGGGACCCAAAACCGGTGAGCTAACCTCGCAAGAGGAGGCAGCCGTCTAAGGTAAAACCAATAACTGGGGTGAAGTCGTAACAAGGTAGCGGTATCGGAAGGTGCTGCTGGATCACCTCCTTTTAAAGAGTAATCTTTAATGTCGACACAAACTGAGTAATCAGTTAGGTGAGTTTATAGAAATATAAACGAAAATGTTTTATAGTTTTTTAGAAAAACTAAAAAGTGGCTTATGCCACAAACCCAAAATGACTTTAAGATTTTAATTAAAGACATAAATCAAAACTTTGTTTACGAATAAATATTTTAAAAAAGATAAGGTAAAAAACTTTTGTTTACCATAATACCCATTCCAAATATTCAGTTTTTAAAGAGAAGTAAAAAGAAACAGCGAGAAATCGCTGTTTTTTTTATTTACTTATTTTTGTGAGAGATATTAAGGATTTTTTAATATTGACTTGTTATTTAAAATATTCTATAATTACAAAGAGAGGTGAAAAATGCCAAGAGTTACTATAACAAAAACAGAAAATATTAGTGAAGGTGTCCAAGAAATAGTTTCGGCAAAAACATACATATTAGAAGACATAGTTACTTATAACTCTGGAGAAAAAAGAGAATTATTAGAGTATGATGTTTATAGAGATGTATATATGAATAAATATGACAGAACTAGTAGAACCCATTTAAAGCCTAAAGAGTATCTGGAATGGGTATTACAAAATAAAAACAAAATTAATAATGAACCAGAAATACAGTTGTAAAGTTAATCATTAAAATCCTTTAAAGATATATAAAAATTATTATATTTTATAAATCCGCATTTACATGGTTTTTTATTTTAATGTTTATAATTGACTTTTATCATTATTTCTAATATAATTTTAGTCACAAGAGGGGATTTATGGACAGAATTACGAAGAATATTTATCGGGATCATTCGTGCGGGGAATTAAATAAAAAAAATGTTGGAGAAATTGTAAGATTAGCTGGCTGGGTTAGCAATGTGCGAGATCATGGCGGTATTACTTTTATTGATTTAAGAGATCATTACGGAATTACTCAAATAATAGTTAGAGATATTTCAAAGTTTCCAAAACTTCAAAAGGAAACAGTTATTTCATCTTCGGGAAAAGTTGTATCAAGAGATGATATAAATAAAAATCCAAAGTTAAAAACAGGAGATATAGAAATTGAGGCTGATAGTATTGAGATTTTAGGACAATGTATGGA
>JAQVQJ010000043.1 GCA_028701635.1 Clostridia bacterium
ATAAAAGCACGGTTCAGTTCTGTCGTCTGTCCAGTTGCTCCATATGTTTCTTATTTCAGTTTCACTTCTTGTCAATGTTCAGTTGTCCTTTTTTGCATACATCACAACGGTAGTCCGTCCAAAAACCCAAGTGCCGTTATATATTTTGTAATAAAAATACAGGGTTTCTCGTAAAAACTGAATTTTTTACAGTAGTTTCTGTTTTGCTTGTTAAACTGCTTATTTGCATTAACACGTCCTATAATAAGTTTCCTTGTTTTATTTATTTTACTCTTTTTTAGTGTAAAGCTATTTTAGGACGAGACATATAACGATAATTCATTGTAATGTGCCATTCAAAAAAAAAATCGACCGCTTACTTCGAGTAACCTCAGCACAAGTCGCGGAAATAAACAAATAAATCAAATAGTCAATCCCGATAGCCATCGGGACAAATAAATTCTAATCCCTCACGCAACGCACGGAAAAACCAACCTCCTTATCGAAGAAGATCCTGAATACATCGCTGTCATAGTAGTCCATGCCCCGGCACCAGGCGAAATAGGTACCGTCCTCGGAAGCACTCCACCAGTAACCGTAGTAACCAATGAAGTTGAAAAAACAACCATTGCTGCCACGGAGGCCACCCGGAAGGGCTGTAAAACCGGTTTCGTTAGTTGCACCTGTATTTGGGCTTGCCCAATGCGTAGTTCCGGTTTCTTTAAGTTTGCCACCGGCACCACTTTCTCCACCCAAATAATCGGTTAATTCTGTCCACTCGGCATGGCTGGGTAAATGCCAGCCTGCTGGGCAAACACCTTGTACTCCACTTGGGTTTGCATTACTGCTTGCCGAACCTGCCATAGCTGCCGGCCAGTTGTATAATACGCCATAGGTGGTGTAATTTGATGTTGCCTTTGCATCAGTTACGTTCGTACCATCATAACCGTAAACATAATAATATGGTGTGCTTTCGGATTCTGTGCCATGACCCACAACGCTTGGTAAGTATGCAAGATTTTCTGCCATCCAAACCTGGTTGCCTATTTTCACGGTTTTATAGGTTTTGCCGTCTCGAGGATCTGTAAAACTGCCGTATTCTGAAGACTCTTGTTTTTGCTTTGTAGGTTGCTTATATGTTTCTATAGATTCTGTATTATCATAGTTATTAAAATTGATTTTTATTACTTTTTGTGTGTTGTCAACAATGTTCAGTGTGCTTTGCCATTCATTACCGATAGTATTAAATGCATTTATAATATATTCACCTTCAGGTAAATTTAATTTTAGTCCTATATCAGTCTCCAGAGTAATTGTAGTGTCCTGATTTACGTTTAAAGTGCAGTTTTCATTTGAAATAAATAATATATTAGCTACTATTGGGATAACTTTATGTAAGTCGATTTGTAGTTCTACCGTTTTATTATTTACAACGTTTATTACAGTATCCCAACTTAGTCCGCCATCAATACTTTTTGCCTGAATGTAATGTTCTCCATTTGTAAGCGATATTTTCTTTTTATAATAAGGTATTAATTTGTATTCTTCAGTAAAATCTAAATTCAATTTACATGGCATATTGGTACTTACAACCAACTGAGACATTGCATTTATTGATAATAAAACAAGCAATGATAAAATAAATGTTTTCATCTTATTGATATTTATGGCTAAATTACATATAAGTTTGCTATTTTAAAAGTATAATCTAACATTAATTAAGTAATAGTTAATATTATAGCCAATATGCAAAAAGTTCATCCAATTTATTTGTATGTAATTATTTATTTAAGGGGTTATACAATGATTTATGGAACAAGAACCGGCTAAACCTACCTATACCCAAACCCATCCAACAAATCTTTAATTTGTTTTTCTTTGGTTAAGCGTTCCATGTTTGCTGGAGGTGGGTAGCCGTGTTTTAAGTTGTAGTGCAGGTTGTTTGCACACCTGGGGGAGCTGGTGCACATAAATACCTTACACGATACTATTACTATTACCAAAGAAAAGCTGCGAGTTCAAATCCACCGGATAAAAGACACGGTATATATCGAGGCAGAACAGCAAGCCGACACGGTGATTGTACATAAGGAAATTCCTGTAGAGAAAATTGTGTATCAGAAACCGGATGGGAAAACTAATATTGGAGTGATTTGGTTTTTGTTAGGGGCTTTGGTGGTGATGGTGGTGGTATTGGTTTTAGGTTTTGGGGTAGGTAATGGTACACACATAGCCTGAGTGCGGGTTTACCCCGCCTTACTTTCCAGTCCCCCGTTAATAATGTTTACTAAGATAATATTTTGTCAGCAAACCACCAAACACCCGCATTTAGGCTGATGTGTTGTTAGCCTTTGTTTTTTTATTCTAACTGTTTTATGGTAAATTTTTTCACGTCACTTATATTGTAAATCTCATTCTCTTTCTCTTGCAGATTTCTAAGAAAAATAAAATTATCAGTCTTTCCAATAAATACTAAATTATTATCTGTTTTAATAGTTTCATCTTCAGCATAAATTGTAATTTGATTTTCCGGATGCCCTTTAAGTGTTTTTAAAGCAGTCTCTTTGTTAAAGATGTAAATATTTGAAAGAAATAGTCCTAATAGACCAAATACTAATACAAAGTTATGCATATGGTCTTGATATTTCTTTTTCAGTTTCTCCAAAGTACTAAAAAGAACAAAAAACCACATAACAGCAAATACAATACTTGCTTTTGAATTAATTAATGAAAGTTTTGGGTTTTCACTGACAATTTGGTAAAATAAAAACAAAATATATCCAATAAAGAAAAGGGCGAATCCAAGCGATAAAAGTAAAGTTATTAATTCAAGTATCACAAATATGTATGCTTTAAAACTTCTAAAGTTTTTCCTTTTCAAAGAGCTAATAAAATCATTCAATTCTTTTAAAAAGAATAAATTAAATGCATCGTTATCTTTTTCTTCTTCATTTAAGGATTTATCTCTTGTTACCATTAGGACTAAAGCTCCTATCATATAGAGAGAAAGCATTGCAATTATACTTAGGATTGGGATTGTCAAACGCAAAAATGATAATAATAACTCACCAGTTGTCAAATAGGAAGAAATTTCTATCCCGAAAAAGCTATAATAAAATGAATAATGTAGATACCCAAAAAAGATTAGAACACCAGAGATTAAGGGTATATTCTTTAATATTTTTATCATTTTATTTTTCTGTTAAGTTAATGAACCAGCGGACAATAAAAAAATTAAGGCTAACGGCAGTCTGTCCAAAAAACAAACTGTCTTTTTCAATTTTGTAATAAAAATACAGGTTTTTTAGTTAAAACTGAAATATTTACAATTGTTTCTGTTTTGCTTATAAAACTGCTTATTTGCTTTAACACTTACTAAGATAAGTTTCCTTGTTTTATTTATTTTGCACTTTTCTAGTGTAAAGCTATTTTAGGACGGGACACTGTGCCAAATTTCAAAATTTTTTACCCGCTTCGCGGGAAATAATCAAATGAATCAAATAAATTAATTATCCCTCAAACAACGGACAGATAACCCCAACTCCTTACTGGTGAAGCTTCTGAGTACACTGCCGTAATTAAGTCGCATGCCCCGGTTACAGGCGTGAAAGGTACCGTCCTCAGTAGCACTCCACCAGTAACCGGAGTCCCCAATGTCGTCGTAACCGGAGTCCCCAATGTCGTCGTAGCCACGGCCGCCACCCGGAAGGGCTGTAAAGCCAAACTCATCAAAGCCCGAGTGTGTAATGTGTGAATTCCATCGTGGATGCTCACTTGTATCACAATTCCCCCCTAGAGGAGAATCAACTTGACGACAGGATTTTAAAGCATTTCCAGCACCGTTTGGATTATCGTATTCATATTCATTTGGATAACCTTGTGAAACAACATAGTCAACTAATTGCGTCCACTCTGCATCACTTGGCAAATGCCAGCCCGGAGGACAAATACCTTGCACACCGCTTGGATTTTCTGAATTACTTTCCTCTCCATTCATAGCTGCTGGCCAATTATATAAAACTCCGTAAGCTGTGTAATTTGCTTCTGTTTTGGCACCTGCTACGGTTTCTGTGCCACTGCCGGGAGCATAACCATAAACAGCGTATTGTGGTTCGGTATAACTACCCCAATCATCCTCAAAAGTTATTTCGGGGAGGTAAGCAAGGTTTTCAGCCATCCATTCTTGGTCGCCGATTTGCACAGTTTTGTACGTTGTTCCATCCCGACTATCTGTCATTTCTCCGTACTCAATATCGCCGTTTCCATTGTCACCGTTATCTCCGTTGTCACCGTTGTCACCATTTTCAACCGGAGGTGTAGGATCATCATCTTCTTTTTCACAACTTGTACTTACTACAAGTAAAAATGATGCTAATAAAAGCATCCCACAAATAAAAATATTTTTCATTTTCATGATTCAAAATTTTAATTAACAACTTATTTTATTTCACAAAACTAACATAATTTTATACTTTATTCAATATTTTCATTTTTTTTCAAATAGCGGAATTATTATTTTTCTTTTAATTACTTTCTCCTTTATTGCACAATGCTCTGTTTTGGCATGTTTGCCAACCGCAGTCCGTCCAAAAAAACCAAACTACCTTTCTAAATTTTGTAATAAAAATACAGGTTTTTTCGTAAAAACTGAAATCTTTACAATTGTTTCTGTTTTGCTTGTTAAACTGCTTATTTGCTTTAACACTTACTAAGATAAGTTTTCTTGTTTTATTTATTTTGCACTTTTTTAGTGTAAAGCTATTTTAGGACGAAACAAAGTGATGTTTCTCATTTCTATTAATTATTAATTTCGTATTCAATTAGATTAATTGTTTTAAATAAACTATCGTTTAAATCATATGCTTCATACCTTATTAGTCCTACGTTTTTTGCCCAGTAAGAATAATAACAATTAGAATTACTTTGTGTTTTAAACTTTTTAATATCATAAAAATCATTATTTTCTATTTGATAATGAGAGTAAATATCACACAACACACCTATTGAACTACCAGAATTCTCTTCAATTCCAATATCTCTTGAATTAAATACAGCACGTGTTATAATAATTGTATTTGAGAAATTAATGTATCCAAAAGAAGGAAAATCAGGGAACATGGTTACTTCAACAGTGGCGGTACCAATTACTAGTTCATTCCAATCAGTAATATCTGTTATGTAAGTCTCATAGTAATCGTTAGCATAATTGGGTCTATGCCAGTTACTGCTTATTTTTATTGAATCTATTGTGCCAGAAATAGAGTCTTTATAAATATAAGAAGCTCCATTTTCGAAATAACAATAAGATTTTGTTTCTTCGTCAATGAAATATTCAATTTCGGGATCCCCACATGATGGTAAAACTAAAAACAAGCAAAGTGCTAATACTACTAAAAGTATTGTAGTTGTATAATTATTTATTTTCATTTTAAGATATATTTTAAATTGTGTCTTACAAAATTACGTAAAATATTGTTATAAGTACAACAATATAATTGTTTTCTTATATAAAATTAAGGTTTGCTTGTTTGCACCATATTGCAACGATGTATAATGGTGATTTATCTCTTTCCATTGCACTGTTTAATGAGTTTGGTTTGTAATTTAGCTTTTGAATTCCTTTTAATCCAATAATTTCTTTAGGGAGCCCAACTGCACTTTTTGACAAAGTTTTTGTCAAGCTTTGGCTTGTGGGTCTTTGGCAATGTGTGCAATTATTTAGCTGATATTTTGATAAATAATTCTTATGATAAAAAAACATTGAGTTGGATTTTGTTCCTCTTTTCCTTCTCTGTATTTTAACGTTATGCGTGTAAGTTGCGTGCCGCTTTCCCTACCCCGCCGGAAACTGTTTCCTCCGCAAGATAATAAAAATATCTGTTTTGGGAAAAGCTCTTCACTGCGGCATGAAATTTACACGCTGTTGGTAGCATGTGCTTTAATTTGCTTCACCATATCTTTTTCTGTAGACAATACTTCCTACTTTTGGAATATAAAGATAAAATGAACTTTCCTTCTTATAGTCTGAAAATTTTAGGATATTTCCATTTTCATCTGTGAGATAAAATTTGCCTAGCTTAATACTTTCATCACGTTTGGTATATTCAAAATGTCGCCTGTCCATTTCCTTAATGTCGCTGATGTAAAATTCATTGTCTACATAAAATTCATTCTCAAAATTCTCACTAAATGAAAAGGTGAGAAAGTTTCTAAAAATAAGGGGTGAATTCTCTTTTGAATATGATTTTTCGTAAATCTTTGTTTTCTTTTTTGGTTTATCCTTTCTTGGAACTTCTTTATACTGAGTTTTTGTGTCCAATTTGAAAAAGTTGATTGGAAGAATGTAGAATTGAGAGCGATAATAATTTGAGGTTGGAGGTATAAAAGTTATTCTTTCAACTTTTACTGTTGATGAGACTGATACTCCTCCAGTACTACTAACTGCATAGCCAGGTTTTAAAAGGGGACCATCATAATAATAACTACCATAGTATTCTAATGATTTTTTCTTTTCTTCATCTATCCAATAATTTAGTTTCACTGAATTGTCAATATATGAAGATTTTTTCCAGTCAATATACAAAGGCTTATCAAGTTTATTGAAAATAGCAAAAGTCATTAAACCTTTATGAGTCCAAAAACTATAGGTTATTTTTAAAGAGTCATTTTCATAAACATAAAACTTATTTTCAATTTCAAGGTTTGTTCCGTTTGTTTCAAAAACCTGAACATAACTTTTACATCCGTAGAAAAATAAAACTATTAATCCAATTCCAATTATATTTTTCATATTCTGATTGTTTTTTATTGCATTGCTACCAACTAGTTTATAAATTAGGAAACCCCGTACTCTATATTTACCTGTAAAAGAATATGTACAGTTTTCACCATCTTTTATTTTTTTAATACAAGCAAATTTGAGGCTAGTAAGTATTTGTTTTTGCAGTTCAAACTTATTTGTATTCTTTATCACATCAAAAATAGGAATTTAGATTAAATATCAAAAATATCATATTAAAATGTGCTGTGTTGATACGGATTAGGGAATGGGGAATTAGTTGGGGTTTGAGTGTTTTGGGTGTATGCAATTTTATCCTGAACATAACGGTTAGTATATGAAAAGTAGGCGATTTCGAAGCACTAATTTTTCGGTTAAGCACAAAGTTTGACACGAGCCAAAACCCTTGAATTTACTACTGTTTCGCCTATTTTTTATATACATTGTTAGCACCTTTTATTTTTATTTCTTTGTTGTTTTAAAGAAGTCAAACGCTGCTTTTATTCTTTCAAATAGTCCTTTGTCTGTAAATAGAACTCTGCCTAAAATTACCATTGTTCCGTCCTTTTTCAAGAAGAGGTCTTTTTTCTCCGATGGTAGTTGTTTTGAGTTGAGATAGAAGCTATACATAAACCCGTCAATTAAGATATTTAAAATTGGACTGTTCTCATTCTTTGTTAAAAACGGGTCAAGAATAAATCCACCTGCAATTTGTCCTTTTTTGTATTTAATAACTTGTAATAAGCAACCAAAGTCGTCAAAGTCAAGTGGGTCTTCGTTATATACAGCCAATCTAAGTCTTTCAACTATTTTTTCATCAATTTCAGGTGTGTTAAACGACTTTGAAATGATTACACGCCAAATTAATGAAAGTAAGAAAACCTTAAAGTCAGAATATTTAAAACCTTCATATTCGTAGGTGAAATATTGTTTGTCTGGAGTTTCGCTTGCTTTTTTTATTGTTGCTTTATTACCTAAATTTTTAGCATAAATCGTCTCAGCAGCATAATTTTCGTACTTACTTAATTGAACTTCACAATCGCCACACAATAAATATTCACGAATTCCCTTTTGTTCAATTCTTCTTTTTGAGTTGTTGGAATTGTCAAGGTCAACATTTAATGAGTAAAATCTTTTTGGAGAAGTGTCATATAAGTTTTGATACATAAATTCAGGAAGAATATGAGAATGTCTCAATTCCTTTTCTTTGCAACAGAGTTTACAAGTACCAATCATTTTATAATTTAGTTTGTCGATTGGTCAGAAGCAACTTCTATTTTGGCTTCAGTCTTGATTGGTTTAACTGATGACAATAGATATGCACCTGCAAGTCCACAGAGACCTAAAAAGATTGGTGTGTTAGAAGTGGCTACACTATCATCATATGTTATTGTCCAAAAAATTCTTGAATGCCTCCCGTCTAAAAATCCATCAAGAATTTCAAAACTTTCAAGATAGAAAACTAAGCCACCAATAATGGCGAATGAAACTAATGTTAGTCCGAAAATGAATTTGATTTTTTCGATGTTTTTCATAATGTGTATTTTTTGTTTCTAATTTTTAGAATTGGTGCTAACTCGTTTATGAAATAGGAAAAACCGTACTTTATATTTACCTGTATAAGAATATGTACAGTTTTCACCATCTTTTATTTTTTTAATACAAGCAAATTTGAGGCTAGTAAGTCTTTGTTTTTGCAGTTCAAACTTATTTGTATTCTTTATCACATCAAAAATAGGAATTTAGATTAAATATCAAAAATATCATATTAAAATGTGCTGTGTTGATACGGATTAGGGAAGATAAGATTATAGGGGCTTTGTTTGGATTTGAGTTTTTTACCTATACCCAAACCCATCCAACAAATCTTTTATTTGTTTTTCTTTGGTGAGGCGTTCCATGTTTGCCGGTGGGGGGTAGCCGTGTTTTAAGTTGTAGTGCAGATTGTTTGCACACCTGGGGGAGCAGGCGTAAGAATTTGCTTTGGAGCTCTCGTATGGTGATCCACACATCCAGCAGATCTTTAAGTACTTGGTTCTCCGGATGGGTTTACTTACGGTTCCGTTGAGTGTGTGGCTAAAAGTTCGTGTGGAGTCTTCAACTTTTACTCCAATGATGTTTTGCCGGCACATTTCGGTCCTGGATATTATGGGCTGTTTCTTCATGGTTTTACATTTTCCAACAAGTTAAAAGCAAAAAACATCAGGCTTTCCGCAAAATATCTAAAAACAAAATAATTTCTTATAAGCACTTGAAAAACCCTTTAACAGCTTATGACTTCATTATGACTTGCTTATGACTTTATTCTGACTCTATTATGACCCCATTATGAGTACATTATGACTATATT
>JAQVQJ010000044.1:0-3258 GCA_028701635.1 Clostridia bacterium
ATCTGTTTATCTTTCTCTAAAATGATTTTATTAAAATTAGACTCCATATTCTCTATGTAGTCATCAACTTCTTTTATAGAATAACCATTTTTAGATTTTGTAAAGTTCATACTTTTTTAAAATTCCTCTTAATTCTTTTAAACATAATTAAAGCTATCATAAGTGAAACAACGGTTAATAAGGAAATAAATAACCAGAGAGGCATCAATTCACTTGAATATACGATTAATAATATAACATATAAAATCAGAAAAGCAAATGCTTTAAAATGAAAAAGTTGTCGAAATTTAATAAAAATTAAGAAAAAAGCAACTGCAAAACTGAAAATATAACCTGAAATTTTTAGAATTATATCAAAATTAAAATAAAAGTTTATAATTCCCCACGCACCAGACAAAAATAGAATAGTTCCAGCAAATAAATTAGAATTTATGCGATAACATAAGTATCTAACGCAAAGCGAAATTCCTGAAATTAAAAGCAAACTAGAAAACCAATGGTTATAAAAAGGAATTGACTGGGGAATAGAAATAAAAATACTAATTATTGTTAAAACAAAATAACTAAAAAATAAAAAAATAGTAAAACTCTTTAAAAAAATAGACCTCATACAATAATTATTGCCTTTTTAAAAAATTTTACTAAATATTTTTTCTAATTCTGTCTTTATAATTTCATTGTCTTTTTCATTTTCAAAAGCTATTGATATAGTTGTTACTTGTAAGTCTTTTGAGTTATCCTTTCCTGTCCCTATAAGTTTTTTTAACATTTGAATAGATGAAATGGAATGCCCCATATAACAGTTATTTTCTTTTGCATAATATAAATCTAATCTTGTTAGTATTCCCATAATGTCAAAAATCACAAATTTTATTGACTTTCCATCTTTTAATAAAGTATCAATATGATTTAAAGAATTTAGCAAAGTTTCGTAACTATCATCTAATGTATCGTAAAAATTGGTTGTAAACGATTCAACATCTTTTTTACTTTTAATATAGTAAATAAGTTCTGGAGTAAGTTCAAGCCCTAGAACAATTATTTTGTCTTTTGAATTATCAAGGTCTTCCAAAATTTTAACAATACCCTCTTCTTGATTATTAAAAAATGTTAATATTCTTTCACCTTTTTTAATTTGATTACCTAACAAGGTATCTTTTTTATGAGGAATCTCATAGGTTGATAAATCAGAAATATTACGAGGGATTAAGCAGTTTTTAACTTCTACATTATTTATTTTCAATATATCATCAATAATTCCACACGAGTATGTTTTTGATATTTTGCCATTTGCAACAATCTTGTCCCCTTTTCTTAACGAATATTTTTGAACAATATCTTCTGGAATATAAAAAACTAAATCTTTAAATTCGTTATATATTTTAGAATTCTTAACATAAAGATATCCATTTATCGAATTAATGTAGCCTAAAACTTGCTTGTTTTCATCATCATACTGATTTATAGCTAATGGGTTCTGAGCAAAAGTCAAAATATTGCTATTAATGTCAAAATCAGGTTGCTTTTGAAACTTCTTAATAATATCCTCTGGGATAAATTCATTAACAAATGAAACCATTTTAGTCACAGACTTTGGCGGTCTTCCCTTGTTGGTTTTTTTAATCTCAATTATATGTTGCCCAGTTGAAACTTTTAGAATAAGCTCACACAGTTCTTCCCTTTTTTTTGTTGTAGGGGAAGGAATTCCAATATTGCGAGCCAATTCCCTTAATTCGTAGACCCCTAATTTGTTTAATATTTCAGTAGAAATAATCTTGTCGTTCTGTATCATAATCATATAATATAATATTTTTTTACAAAAAGCAAACCTTTTTTAAAAAAATTCTAATATATTTGTTGTTTTTCGCTATTTTTTTGTTCTATTTCCTTACTATTTTGGTATTTTAATAAATAATTGAATTCACTTCTACTAAATTTTTTAATAAATTTTTTAGTTGTTTCAAAATCAAAAATATTTACTCTTCTTGGAGTTTTAATAAGAAGTTCTATCTCATTATTTCCAGGTCTTCTGCTTAATTTTCTTTTTTCCAATAAGTCATCAACAAACTTACAACTATTAATAGAAAAAATCGCTTGAGGGATTTCCTTTTTGGTAAATTTATTTTCTATACTTAATGGCATAACTTGACCAACCGAAAAAATACTCTTATAATAATCGCCATGCTTATCAGATCCGCCCGTTGCATATAAATTATATTTTTCAACCATATCTGTAAAAATATCAAAAGATTCTTTTGTCATATTTGCACTATGCAATATTTCTAATCCAACAATCCCTTTTAATTTTTTTCTTGTTATAGGGTCAATGGCATTATCTGTCAGGGATTTAACAACATATTCAACCATTTCAGATTTTTTTCTTACGTTTTCAGAAATGAAATTATTCATGCCCATAGTTTCTAACTCAGTAATTTCTAATGGAATATATTTATAGAATTTATTTTTTGCATATATTTTTGAATTCCTAATAAAAGCCTCATGCAATCTAATAAGATATGGGTGAGCAAGCACCGAAACTCCCCCGGCATTTTCTATGATACTCATCATTTCCATAACATCTATTTTACAATTGTGAATTACATTGCAATACCTAACATCTTCTCTGTTTATTCTTACATGCTTAGATTTTTTAATTTTCATTTTAGAAAAATAATCATTAGGTAAACCTAAAAGATGAAGAAACATATCATTCATAACACTTTCTTTTATTGAAAAATTATCTTTACAAAAATTATAAAATTTGTTTATATTTTCTATAAATGCTTCTTTGCTATCTCCAAGTCCTTTTATCAATTTGAAATCAGTAAAATGAGATAAAGGAAAATCGTATTCTTTTCTATTAAGAAATTTTTTACCTGCCAACACTATTGAACCAAACGAATGGCGGGCATTATCAGTAGAAAAATAATCTCCACTACTTAATGATTTTAATGTGGAATAATAGTTTATAACTTTATCATTAACATCAAAATTGTACCCTAATAAATGAAAAGAATGAAAAATAGTTTTTGTTTCTTTATTGTAGTTTTTATATGTCCCCAAAGATTCGCAAGAAACACTAAATTCACACCCTGTTATGTAGTTTATTTTTTTATATTTTTCGGGATTATTATTAATTATATCGCAAATTTCTTTTGTTCCTAAGATACTGTTATGATCAGTGGTTGAGAAAGTGACAGGACAATCATACTTATTAGAATAATCTAATGCTTCCTTCAACAAATCTCTTGGAAATAT
>JAQVQJ010000044.1:3358-9088 GCA_028701635.1 Clostridia bacterium
TCTTCGGTTATTGGATCCAACTCAAAACTCTTTCTTTTAGTTATTCCTGATTTTTGTTCTTCTGGCGCTTCATCTAAAAAGAGAAAGTCATTGATATCTGGGACATTTAATAAAACATCTTTTCTTTTTTCTTTAAACTTAACGATTTGTCTTTCTAATTTTGGGAGAGCTATATCTAGGTTGTTAAACATATTATCACCAACTACTTCTGAGCGGAAAAAAGCATTTTTTGATGTGATATTTATCTCAATTTTATATTGTTTATTGTCTTTTTTACATACTACTTTACAGTTTGCTTCTTTTCCAAAGTATCTATCTAACTTCTGGGTTTTCTTTTCAATAAGGTCTTTTAATCTTGTCCCTATTTCGTAATTTTTTCCAACAATTTCTATTTTCATATTTCCCTCCAATATAATTTTATCAAAGTTTTCTGCGTTTACAAAATATAATATTGTTTAATTTTTAAAGATATTGTTAATTTTATCCTTAATAATATTTACCATTTCATTTTTTGCTTTATTTAAAAAATTCCTTGGATTTATTTCAGTTGATTTTGTGTAAAGTCCTTCACGAACAGCACTAATAAAAGCCAATCGCAAATCAGTATCAACATTAATTTTGCATACATTATGACTCTTTTTAATCTCTTTTAAATCTTTTATCGCTACTCCGCTTGCATTTTCAATTCCGCCGCCAAATTTATTTATATTCTTTATTAATTTTGGATCAATTGATGATGCTCCGTGCAATACCAAAGGGAATTTACCAATTCTATTTTCTATTTCAGTTAATATATCTAGTCTTAACTTTGGGTTACCCTTAAATTTATATGCCCCATGGCTCGTTCCAATTGCGACTGCCAATGAGTTGATGCCTGTCATCTGTATAAAATAATTAGCTTCTTCTGGATCTGTAAATCTTATATCCTTTCCTTTAACTCCATCTTCAACCCCAGCTAACGAACCTAATTCTGCTTCAACAAAAACCCCATTTTTACTAGCATACTTAACAACTTTTTTTGTCAACTCAACATTTTCCTTAAATGGTAAGCTACTAGCATCAATCATTACAGAATCAAATCCAGCATCTATTACCTTTTTACATACTTCAAAAGTTTTTCCATGATCTAAATGTAAGAAAGCTGGATATTTCTTATTTTTGATTAATGATTGAAACATTAAAACTGCTGTATCAATCCCCATATAATCTAATGCACTTTCACTAGCCGCACAAATAATTGGAGTTTTACATTCTTCTCCAGCATTTAATATTGCTTGAAGAGTTTCTAAGTTGTAAAAATTGAATGCACCAATAATATAATGGTTTTTTAATGAGTCTTTAAAAACTGAAAAAATATCTTTCATCTTTCCTCTTTTATAAGATATTACCAAAAAAAACAAAATCCGCAAAATAAATTAAACAAAAGCCCCATAAATTACATTGGAGTCTATTATGAAAAAATATTTATTGTTATTATTTATTGTCCCGATGTTTTTCTTATTTGTGGGGTGTGCCTTAAGCTTAAACAAAAACGAAAATTATATATCTGATATAAGATATGGGATATTTGATGGGGAATGTGAGAAGTATTCCATTACCTTTGTTTATGGGTTAAGAGAAAATCCTTATTATCCTGATGGTGTTGCGAATGAAAAAGTAGAATTTGGAATAATTTCTGTTATTTTTCAAGAAAAAATTGAAGATAATGAGACTGTTTATTATTCTTTAAAGATAAATGACAATGTAATAACTGGCACTTTAGAAAAAAGCCCTTACACTAATCAATACATGGCCGATATAGGAAAGATATGTGAAAACACTGATACTTTAGTACTTGATGTTTATTTTGAAAGCGATACAACCTCAACACCATTAAATTTAACTAATAAAAATAAGGATTGGGATTTAGATTATAACGATGCTTTTTCTAACGGAACAACTGCTTTATCAAACGAAATAAAAGAATTTATTAAAAATGAAAAATCATATGAAATTCAAGTTAAGATATTAAATGAACAACAGACTAATTTTGGGGTCTATTTCTGGTCAGTTACAATTATTTCTTCTTCAGGTGACAAACATAATGTCGTTTTTGGAACAGACTCAACGGATATCTTGGTTAAAAATTGAAAATAACCTTCTATCTTTTTATTGATTTTCAACATTTATAATATTTATTAACAAATGGGAGAAATCTCAATATAAAAAAACCAAGAAAATTCTTGGCTTTTTTAATTTTTAATCTTTAATTTAAGTTGCTGAATTTACAAAGTCGAATGTGAATGAATCTGCCCCAACGTCTATAACTAAGAATCTAAATTCCATTGTGTAATTAGGTGGATTTACTGAAGTGAAAGCTTCACCTGCATTGTAAGCTGGATAGAATACCAATTCATATTCTCCATCTTGATCAATATCATCTGCCGTTGTTATTGCATAAGTTATCCCAATAACATCTCCATTTGTATCTTTTTTAATTTTTTCAACTGTTATTATAGAATTAGCTGTTAGTAAGCTTTCATCTGAAGCATTTGTTACACCAATTTTGAAGAATCCTGCATAATTGTCACTAGTATAGGTATAAACTCCTACTGTAGGTCCTGTAATAGTTGCCCCTGTTCCTTCAACAGTTATATCGAAGTCAACTTCAGTTGGTTCGCTTAATGTCGTTAGTAGCAACTCTTTGTCACCATATAATACAGAAACTTTTCCTTCTGTATCAGTTGATGAAAGCAATAATCCTGAAGCAACCATTAGAGATCCTTCTTCAAGTTTCCAAGCTTCTCTAATAATGAAGTTATTATTTCCTACACTCAATGAAACAGTATCATCATCTTCATATATAACATCTGAAATTGTCATACTTGTAAATATGTCAACTACACCTGTTTTTATAGTTACATAATAATTTTCATCTTCTACATAATCTTCGCCTTCAACATTAAAATCTGTTCCTGCTGGCTGATTATAAACATTTTCCAATAGATAATCTTTCTGTGTTGTTAAAGATGCGGAAACATCTATCTCCTCTACCTGTGCTGCACATGAACAAGCACTGAACCCAAAGATGCTTACTACACTTAACAAGACAACAAAGAAAGTGCTAATAATTTTTTTCATTTTTTACCTCCAATGAAATATATTTTTATATTCCCACAAAAAAAAATAATTATGCAAAGAGGTAATTTTTTATTTTAAAATGGGAATAAATATGTTATTTTAAAATAAATAGGGGGTATTATAAAAAAATATATATTATTTTCAATCATAGGGTTAGCTATAATAGGATTAGGGGTTGGACTATACTTTGGATTTGGCAGTGTTCCTCAAGAAGCAACTAGTTATGTTTCAATTTCTATTAATCCGGCTGTTGAATTTACAGTAAATAGCAAAGATCAAGTATTAACTGCCGTTGCTACTGATGCAGAGGGTCTGAACTAACCTTTGATGAATTAAAAGAATTACCTATTAAAGATGTAGTTCAATTAACAAAAGATGAGCATAAAAATCTTAATCAAACTGTCGCTGCAGTTAGAACTCAATTAAAAGTAGATTTAGATGCTTTAAAAACAAGTGAAGAGTATGCTGACATGTTCACTTTATTATATAATATTAAAGATATAAAAGAACAACTTAATGATGAAGAATTAACAACAGAACAAATAACTGCATTGGAAAGCACATTAACTGAAAATGAGGCTACATTCACTGAGTTATACGCAGAATTATTCGAAGAATATAAAGCTGACAAACAAGAATTGATTGACGAAGCAAAAGAATCTTCCACAGAATTAATTCAAGAAGCAAAAGAAGGCTATAATAACAGAAAAGAAGAATATCAAGAAATTATTGAAGCAAATAGAGAAGCTGTTAGAAATGCTGGAAATGAAATAAAAAATAGGGTAAGAGAATGGTTAGAAGAAAGATAAATTTATATATGAAAAATTATCATAAAAAAGGAAGAGAATTTCTCTTCCTTTTTTATTTTCAATAATTATTTTTGAGAATCTCTTCCTTTTTTGCTTGATCTTTTACATTTATACATTTCTTCATCAGCTTTTTGAATTGCTTCTGGAACAGTGCATTTGAAAGAATCTGCTCCCCCACAACAAAAATCATTTGATACTATACTATTTAATTTATCAAACTGATCTTTATCTTTTGTTAATACTAAAAATTCATCTCCTCCACTATATCTTACTAAGGCACCATATTTTTTTAATTCATTGGCTACTCTAACGATAAATTTATCACCTTCATTATGCCCAAAAGTATCATTAACATATTTTAAATTATTTAAGTCTACCATTGTTATGTAAAGTTTATCATTCTTTTTTATGTTTTCAAAAAACCATATTCGATTATATGCCCCTGTCAAATTGTCAACATATGCAATTTTTTCTAAATTTTCAATTATCTCTATTAATTGCTTTTTTGTTTTTCCCTTTGTTATAATTTTCATATTATCTCCCCAATTATTTTATTTATTATACTCTTTCTGTAAAATCTGAGTAAACTTTTTTCATATAGTCAGGAATATATTTTAGAGCCTTATTTTTTAACCCTTCTGGAATATTACTATAATATGCTTCTGCTATAGCAGTTGATATACAAGCAATAGTATCAGTATCTCCCCCGATTGATATAGAAGTTCTTAAACATTGTTCAAAATCCTTTGAAATAATGAAACAATAAATGGCTTGCGGTACTGAGTTTATTGCTTCGCTCGTGAATTTATAACTATGTCTTAAATTTTCTAGGTCAAAATCTAATTTCATTTCTAATATATTCTCAACAAAATCTTTAATTTCTTCTTTGGACTTTTTCTTTCTTGCTAAATAGACTGATCCTGCAACTGCTTGCGCACATTTTATTGCATCTGGATTATTATGACTAGGTAAAGAAGCTAATTCTGCATTTTCAAGTACTTCTTCTAGAGTATTAAAATAGTAACCAACAGGAGAAACTCTCATTGAGGCACCATTTCCGTAACTATCTCCCTTTTTCTCACCTTTTAGCCATGCAACAAATCCACTGCCAAATTTACTTCTTCCGTAGATATCTACGCCCAAATTCATTTCTCTTAACCCATATTTTCTTAAATATTTTTCATAATTTTTATCATAGAGTAAAGCATCAGCAATAGCACAAGTCAGTATACTATCGTCAGTACAAGAAGAATTTTCATTAAATAAAGGAAAATCTTTGTCCATTATTTTAATTCTTTCTTCATAAGAAATTTTGCCTTGTTTTTTAAAAGCATTAATTTCATCAACTTCGGGTGAAGAGCCCCCGACATCACCAATACTACCAAAAAATATCATTTTTTACCCTTAATTTTCCCTCAATTATCTTCTTTTTTTTTGTTAAAGTCAACCAAATATTAATAATTAAAAAAAATCCTCAATTTTGAGAATTTTTATGTATTTTAACCAAATTAATCTAGAACTTAGTTCATTTCATAATTAGAAACTCTAATTGTTTTAGGAACTATTGGAGTAATATTATCTCTTACAATAGGATTAACTCTAATTGTTTTAGGTCCTGTTGGAGCTACTACAACTGGCTCTAACGATTTTTTTTGTTCTTCACTCAAAGTTGCGTATATAAGTTTATTCTGATAATTTATGCTTTGTAACATCTTTTCATGATTTTCTTCTGCTTCTACTATATTGTTATTCATTATTCTTATATTATTTGCCAATTCTATTGATACATCAAGGTTTTCAT
>JAQVQJ010000045.1 GCA_028701635.1 Clostridia bacterium
ATAATTTTTTAATTTATTTTTATGAAAGAAAAAAATCTCTCCATACAAGGAGGAAAAGAGTTTTTTAAAAAAACTCTAAAATCCAGAGGATTCTGGATTATAGTGTTTCCTATTTTGCTTGTTTCTGGGTGCGTACAATTCCCAAAAGCAACAAGCGACAATGTAGACGGTATGGCTCGTGCTATGAGTACGAGCATTGAGTCAAACTCTGAAGCGTGGAACGCTTTAGACGAAGCACAGGCAAAAATAGAGAGCGTTAAAAATACGCTTTCTATTCAAAACCAAACTCTAAGGAAAGAGTTGGGTTTATAGAGGGGTGGGGAGTGCCAGATAAGACTCCCGAATATCCCATAATGAAGAAAGGTGCTGGAGAACTCCAGCATAAAATCCTTTCTTATTGGTGGGAACAAACAGGTGATATAGATATGATACTCACCTTTGTTGCTGAGAACGGAATGGTTACGCTTGACCGATACTCTACTTTTAGAGGACTTGACGGCAACAGAGGTGTAGGACTTTGTCAGATGTATGAAACTTGGCACAGTGACTTCATTTACAAGAACGGAAATAAGTCTGAGGGGTTCTCAGATGAAATGCTTGATTGGAAGACTCAAGCAGACCGTTGTATCGGTATCTGGCAAGACGCTAAAGCCAGAAAAAGATTACAACAAACTTTTCACGCTTACTCTACAAGAGAGAGAGCAAGAAAGGTTCTAATTTTTAATTTTTAAAACTATGAAATACACTTTAAATATTGTTCTTATAATGTTATTATTTTTTTTTGTATTTTTTATAATTGGAATATCTATTTATGGTTCAATTAAAATAAACGAAAACTTACAAAAAAAAAATAATTTCAACGAAGAACAATTTAAAAAAAACTTCTTTGATAATTATAACGGAAGAAAACTTTAATTTTTATACCTTAATTTATAAAACTATGTATATTTTACTATATTTTATATTCCTATTTATAGGAATAATAAACGCAATACTATATCCTGTTGCAACAATAACTATGATTTCAGTTATAGCAGGTTTATATTTTGTTTGTTCTTCTTTAAAAGAAGAGAAAGAAGCAAAAAAAACTTTTAAATACTGGGCAAAAAAAGCCCAGAAATAATTTACTTTTTAATTTTTACTTTTATGAAAAAAGATTTGTATTTTGCTATCATTATTATTTGTTTTTTAATTTTTATTGTTTCATTTAATATTTCTAAATTTATAATTATAAACACAACTGAATACAGATGTTACTCAGAAGATACAGAAGATACAAAACAATTAACTTATTGTGAGGAGTACGGATTCGGACCGAACTCATCACAATGCGGTGAACAATAATTTTATTTTTTAATTTTTATTTTATGGAAGAAGAAACACTTTTAGATGCTAATTGTGATGTATTAAAAGGAGAAGATAAACTATTCTTTAAAAAAACTTGGAGCATTATAATGAGATACTGTGAAGATTATAGTGTTAAAGACCCTTCTGGAACAGAAGCAACTCTTATTTTTTTATTTTTCAGAAGAATATTAAAAAAAATTATTCCAAAAAAAGAAAAATATTATGATTCAGAATGTGGGTGTGGGTGTTCTATATGTTCACAGATAAAAACTCACAATGATTTAATTGATAAAATAAACGAAAGAGCAAAGGAATATTTTGGTAGTGATTTTTAATTTTTTATTTTTTAATTTATTTATTTTTATGAAAATAATATTAAACGATGAACAATCTCTCGTTAAGCAGATTGAATTGCCTGAATTTGTTCAGGCATTAAAACTTGAACTTCAAAATCAAGTAGAATTTTCAAAAAGTCTTGAAATAAAAGATTTTCAGGATTCAAGACAAATTGAAATAGTCCAGAAAACAAAAACTTTATATGTTACAAACAGGAACACTATTAAAAGAGCTTTTAAATCTAAAAGAGATGAATGGAACAAGTTATCAAAAGATAACATAAAACTTCAAGATGATATTTTAAAAGTTATAGAAGAAGAAGAAGAAAGATTAGAAGAAATGCTTGAAAAAGCAAAACTTCTAAAACTAAGAAAAGAAAATGCTTCAAAACTTGAAGCAAGAAAAGAAGAACTGCTGAAATATGAAGCAGTTCTTTCTGATGAAGAACTTTTAGAAATGAATGAAGGAGCATATCTTGGTATTTTAAAACAATTAAAAGAAGAATTTATTTTAAAAAAAGAAAAAGAACTTGAAGAAGAAAAACAAAGAATTGAACGAGAAAAAGAACTTGAAGAAGTTAGAAAAAAAGCAAAAGAAGAAGCAGAACAAGAACAAATTGAAAGAGAAAGAAAAAGAATTGAAACAGAAAAACAACAAGCAGAACAAAAAGAACTTGAAGAAGAACGAGTAAAAAATAACTTTAAGTTTCAAGCTTTTTTGAAACAAAACAATTTTGACTCAAAAACTATGGAATGGAAAAAAATAGGAGATAAAATAGAAATATGGACTCTCCCACAAAAAATTGCTGAAATAACATTTTAAATATGAAAAAAGAGTCACTTAATTTTACTTTTTAATTTTTACTTTTATGAAATACGATTTACTTTTAAAAAAATGTGATGCTCTAAGAAAAAAAGCAGAGTACCACAAAAAGAAAACACACGAACTAAAAATACAAAAAAAGCAGGATGATTTTCAAATTGAATCTTGGAAAAATTCTTATAAAAAACTTTCAAAACAATATGAATTTCAAGTATTTGAAAACGCAAAAATAGAAGATAAATACAAAGACAATCTGTATTTATTGCTTTTTGTAAATATCTTCACTTTGGCAATGCTTATATATACAGTATGGATATAGTATTGTACATCATCGAGCGTATTATTTACTATACGCTCGCTTTTTTTATAAAAACAGCAGAATTTATTATTGATAATTTCTGAAAATAGTATACTCTAAATAAGAGATTATCTCGGTTTTAGTTGAGCGTTCTTACTAACATAGGTATTAACCGACTAAAACAAAAAATAATTGAACGCTCTCTATAACATAGTAGAGAGCTGATTATTACATCTTTTTTTCGGTGTAAAAGGACTCTTATGAGTCCTTTTTTAAATGAAATACTTACTGAAAAAAGCAATAACAGCAAATCCGCCTAACATCTTCCACTTGAGTTTTTCTATATCTTGGATTTTCTGAAACATCTCTATGTTTTTATCTCGTAATCGTGACACTTCAAGTTTAAGTGGGTCAATTTTAAGAGCAAAACTTATCTGGTCTTCTTCCTTGTGTTCTTTAAAACCCTCTTTTATCAATAGGGAAAATTTGTCTGGTAGTTCTGAAAGAAGTTTTGCTGTTTTTTCTTGTGAAGATTTGATTTCATTGATTTCGCTTGATATAGACTCAAAACGAGTTTCTAAGACGAGTATTTTTTTTTCTTCTTTAGTCATATTTTTTATTTAATAAAATTTGTTTTGCGAGTTTTCTTTTTTTGTTTAATAAAATCTTTTTTACGAGTTTTTTATTTTTGTTTAATTCTTTATTAAAATTATCAATATACTGTAAAATTAGTTATTATTATTTATTTCTTTTTCTTCTGGAGTTATTTGTAAAGTTCTTTCTGTTTCATATTTCTTTTCTTCTTTTCTTAAATTAGAGAGAGTCTCTTCATTTATTTCTTCTAAGTTTGAAAGCATATAATAACCGTTTATAACTTCTTCTAAAGGTCTTTTAGATATATATTGTATAAGTGCATCTCTTTGTTCTTTCGAAATCAAAAACATAATAATAAAATTAAAAAATATGTACTTAAAATATATACTCTACAAGCCGTTTTGTCAATATTATACAATACCAAAAATATGCACTATCAGGGTCTGTTACTGATTCATCATCTACATACTCGTGTGTTACTCCGTATGCTCCTACTTTTAAAATTTTACTAATTCCTTTGTTAGTATCATTTACATCATTCAAATCTGATAAATTGAATTCATCATTGTTTGCGTATCCTTTTGTTTGTATTGAGAGAATAGTCATTTAGTTATTTTTTTAATTTCCACCTGTCTTTGATTATTTGTTCAAGTTGGGATTTGGTTTCGGCATAATTTTTTTCAATAATATTTCTGCTTTCTATTTCTCCACTCCATTTATAATTTTGGTCAAATAATTCTTTGTATCTATCTGGGATTTCAACTCTTTCCGGACGCATATTGTTTTTGTACATTTCGTCATAAACATAAAATTTAATAGGTGAAGGATATTCAAAGTCGCTAAAACTATTTTCTTTCAATTTCTGACCCCAGTACATCATATGGAAACTTACTTGCCCATTAGGTGTTTCAAAATATACGACTGGAACAGAGTTTTTTCCATATTTAGTGTTTATTTTATCAAAACCGATCTTAACTGGTTTTTTATTTTTAATTGATATGTCAATTGCTTCTTCTATATATTTTGTTTTTTCACCATAATCAGGAAGAACATTATTTCCAAATGAATCAGGATTTCTCATCCTTTTTTGCAGTTCATTATAATTAGGTAATTCTTTAGAAATTTCTGAAAATACGCTACTATGATCTTTATCAAACTTATTTGCATCACTTATAATTTGTGCTTTTAGTAATTTTTCATTCAATTGATTATTTTCATTCACAAACTCATCAATAGCCTCTTTCTCGGTTTTAGCTTTAGATATTATTTCATCTGCTTGTTTGGTTAAAGAGTCGTCAGCTTTTGACACTGTGGCAGGTTCCGCCATACTAAAAGGTATTTCATCTGTTTCTCTAATAGTATCAATTTCTTTTTTAGAAATTTTTTCTTTTGTTGGTTTTAATAAAGGAGTATTATCTACATCATCAACAGTAAACCCTTTACCAACAGATTTTCCTTTTGCTTTTTCTTCAATAATAATCTCTGCCATTTTTCGAGCTTCCTCTTTGTTTCTTGTTGCTCTTATTAAGTTCTGCTCTTCTCTGCTTAAAGGAGCAAGATTTTCAGTTACAAATCCTTCTCCCATTTTAGTACCAGATTTAGAAAGCTCGTCTGCGTAAATAGCGTTTATCTCTTGTAACTCTTTTGCTTTAATTACATTATTTTCAAATTCTTTTGCTTTCTTAATTATATTCTCTAAATCAGCTTTAGGCATACCCTTATATCCTTCTGCTCCTCGTCTATACTTACTCAACATTCTTGCTCCGAATGCTTGTACTGTTTCAGTAGTAAGAACTTTCTTCATTCCAAACATTGATAAAAAACTTGGATCCATTAAAGCAGGTGATAAAAATATATGATCAGTAAGAGAAAGAAAATTATTAGAGGCTTGTCCTATCATTCTTCCTGCTAAAATATCAGAGGCTTCTCTGCTTGCAGATAATTCTTTCTGAATTTCTCTTAAATTTGTATATCCTGATTCATCAGCTTTATCAATAATAAACTCTCTTATAGCATTATCTCTTGAAGTATTAAGTTGTCTTATATCAGAACCCTTAGATAAATCTCCTTTATCTGCAATAGCAACATCTCTCTCAAAAGTTCTTTTGATATCGTTTATTTCTGACAAAGTTAAACCTTCTCCGTCAAGTTTGTTTTTGTATTTTACAAATTTTTGTAGTTTAGCAGAACCAACCTTATCACCTTTAGCAGTAGTTTTACTTAATCTACCTACTAAATCATCAAGAACCTCTGAAACTTCTGGAGTAGCCCTGAATTTATTAGGTATACTTTTCAACGCTTCATCTGATTCTTTCATTAAACTTTGCCACCTTTTAACAAGTTCTTCGGTAGATTTATACCTATTATATATAATACCTCTTTCTTCCATAAAATCTGATAATGTAGAACCAAATTTATTATTAAAATCTTTTAGTTGGCTTGGAGTAGCTTTATTTACTCTTGCCAAAACAGAAGACTCAAGAGAACTTTTTTTCAAATTCCCTTTACTGTTAAATGTTAATCCGTTTTTAGTGGCGTTTTCTATTACTTCTGGATTAAGTGACCTTGTTAAAAATTCATTGTCAAAACTTGAATCTTTAGCAAATTTAGTGTTTATTTTATCTAATACTTTACTATAAGTACCAGTCAATAAATTTTTACTTGATTGTAACTCGTTTGCTAATATTCCAGCACCTTTTTTAGTTACCACAGGCAATGTATCAATAATGTTTACAATCCCTTCTTTAGTAGAAGGACTTAAAGAATTCCACTCTTTTATAATCTCTTTACCTGTACTTGTAGAAGCAAGTTTATATAAAGTATTTTGAACACTTGGCTCAATTGCTCCAAAAACACCTGATACTGTTGCTCCAACTGGAGTTATCCCTCCAGCTGTTGTAGTAAGACCAGCACCAAGCCTCGATATTCCCCTAAATAATTGCCTTGCTCTATTTTTTAAATCTCTTCCTTCCTCTGCAATAAATCTTTCTTCTCCTTGTTCCGTATCAATTATAGATTCAGGACTAAAAGTTTGTGCAATATCCTGTAATCCTTCTCCTGCTTTTTGTACACCATACTTTGCAATATTAGGAATTGCTTTTACTCCTTCAATTCCTCTGTTTATTGCTTCAAGTCCTATTGCTCCAGCAGATTGTGCTTGTGCTTTAATTAAATTACCAAAAGCGTCAAAATGCTCACCCTGACTCTTTTGTTTTTTTACCTTTTCCATTGTATCACTAAAAGAAACAGCTAAATTTTCAGCCATTGATAAATCAAGCTCTTCTGGTTCAATATATGACATAGAAGAAATTTCAACATCATTAGAAAACTCAGGATTTGCTGAAATAAATTTTGTTACTAATTCTCTGTTATCCCAGTCTTTATATTCTGGGGATTTGGTTTTTAAGATATTAGCAAACTCAAATACTTTAAGTTTTTGTTCTGGTTCTTTATTAGTAAGTTGTTTAAATCTTCCCATTTGTTAAAAGTTATTAAATACCACCTGTAAAATTAAAATCATTAGGATCAAATCCGTCATCTAATAATTCTTGTTTAAGACTTTGAATATCTTCTCCAAACTCTATTGCTCTTGTTATTTCATTTTGTATATCCATCCTCTCTGATATACCCAATTTACTAAACTCAATAGACTCTTTAAGAAGTCCAAAAGAATCATTAAGATTTATCTTTTTTTCTTCTGCTTCTTCTAAATCTTCAACCTCAAATTCTCCTTTATCGTTTAGACCAAGTTGACTATATAAAAAGTCTTTAGGAACACCTGAACCATCTGCTTTTCTCTCTGCTTTTGCTCTTTCTGTATAAAATCTCTCTTTTGCACCTTTCATCAATGCGTTAGCAATAGATATACCTGCTTCTCTTGTTTCATCAGTTAATCCAGAACCACCTTTAAACACTTTAATTGACGCTCCAATAATCCTATCAGATAAACCTAAACTTTTACCTGTCCTGTCGTATTCTGATTCTCTTACAACTGAATTAGGATCTGTAATTTTATTAAATAAATTTATTAAAGCCTGATCAGAAAATGTTTTATCACCAATCTTTTGACCTTGCTTATAAGCAACCTCCATTTGCTTAAATTTATTAAGAATTTCTTCATAATCTGAAACACCTTTCTCAAAATCATTTTGTATTTTTTCAGACCTTGGTAAAAACTTTTTTCTTTCAACTTCTTTTATAACTTCTTCAACATCACCACCAGACTTAACAGTATTTGCCAAAGCCTCTTTCATTGATTTAGACACTTGAGTACTTTCTCCTGCCATTGCTCTATTAAATCTTTCTTCCTGTTCTTTTGTCAATCCATTTTTAGAAATTATCCCTTTTTTTATGTCTTGTATAGGAGAATAAAACCCTACAACTGATTCACCTGACTTAGAATATAAAGAATCTTTAGAAACTGTTCTTCTGTTTACTTCTTTATTTCCGTATCTGTTGCTATCTACAATCGTAAAAGTTCCATCATCATTTACTGATTCAATAAATCCTATATGTCCGTAGTTTCCTGCACTGCTTAAATCAGAAATGAAAACATCTCCTGGCTTAGGGTTTGCATATTTATTTATCTTCTGCATTTTGCTTTCTAAACTACTTGAGAAATATCCAGCAGGTAAACCAGAAATATCGTTTACAAAGGCAGAACACTCTCCCTCAAAACTCTGATCTCTTCCAGCTGGTCTCTTTGCAACATCGCCACTTTTTAAATTAGCAAGTAAATTTATAGAATTCTCTTCTCCGTAAGCACTGTAAATATCATTTAAAGAATTCTTTATTTCAAGGTTTTTTAGCTTCTGTTCTTCTGTTTGAGCATTCTTATAGTTTATCTCAGCTTTTTTCATTTGTATATCAATAGGACTCATTTTCTTTTCAGATAATCCTAACTGAACTTTTAATTCATCTGCACCTTCTTTTGTCAAAGAACCATTCAAAACAGCTTTATCAATAGCATTTAAATTAGCTAATACCTTATCTGCTTCTGTTTGACTTTTATTAAATAAATCTTGTTTTAAAGATTTAATTCTTATCATTTTTTCTTCATCTGTTATTTTTTTGTCTTCTAAGATAGACTTAGCACTCGCCGATAAACCAGAAGCAATTAAAGGGTCAATTTCAGCTCCTAAAGAAGAAAAAAAAGAAGTTATACCTTGTTCTCCCATTGCACTTAATGCTTCGGCAGGTAAAGAAGAAATAGTTGATAACGCTCTATTGTATGATTGGTCTGATAGTTGTTGTGCTATGTTTTGTTGTCGTAGTTTTTCGTTCTCTAATTCTGTAATTTCTGCTTGTTTAGATTGTATAAAAGACCTACTCCCAGCATTCTGTGCGTCTTGTAGTTCTTTTCTTTTCTGTTCAATTAACATATCAAAATCAGACATTGCAATCTGGTTTTGTTCTCTCTGATAATTTATTCCTT
>JAQVQJ010000046.1 GCA_028701635.1 Clostridia bacterium
ATCGCTCTTTAGTTATGGCTTCAAGGCACAAGTGTGTTTTTCTAATATGGAGATGGCGGGAATCTCGCCCTACCGCCCTAGGTGCTTTTCCACCTCGCTCCGCTCGTACGGAAAAGCCTTTCGATTCCCGCACGCAGAGTGTGCAGACACTCTGCTCATCTCCACACAAAAAAACAAAAAGCGCCTAATGGCGCTAATGTTTTTACGTGTGGAGATAGACCGAAATCTATTGAACTCCGTTAAATCCTTTATTTATCAGTGGTACCAATTCTTTTCTGATCCTAGTAATAGTAATTTATATGCTTAAAATAGCTGAATTGCTTATCTATATAGGTACACAATAAAGATATAAAACATTTAAGTATTTAATTTTTTATAAAAGTGTTAAAATTACAAAAGATGGATGAAATAATACAAAAGATAGAAAAAAATATAAATACTTACAAATATTCTTTTCAAATGGGTGATGAGTTTATAAGTCTAAGAGATACAGGCAATGATAATGAAAAAAAACAAGCTCAATGGGAAATTGATGCTTTTAATTTTGTTATTTCTAGAGGTGGATTACAACCTAAATTTCAATCATCTGGAAAAAATGGAGAAATAATAACATATCCATCAATAAAAAGATTTGACAATGAAGCCTATAGTTATTTTATTAATAGATTAGATAAATCAGCACATCCAACTCTAGTTTCAATATACTCTACTATTCTTTGGAACAGTCCAAAAAAACATACTAAATTTGCAACAAAAGCAATTGAAGCTTTTATTTCTCTTGCTGATTTTTATAGAGATGAAGATTTGAAAGATTTAGAAAACAAAAATCACTTCGGGTTATCTGTCATTAATTCAATAGAAAATGCTTTTTTTATAGCGCTATCTTCAAAAAATGAAAAATTAAATTCTATTAAAAGAAAATTAATTGATTTAATTATAAATTACCCAGAAAGCAGCTCCTCTTCATTTGCACTGAAAATAAATTTAACTGAACTTGCATTGGAAAATAAGTTTTCTAAATCAGACTTAAAAAAATGCAAGATAGAAATATCAAAAATGGGGAATAATTTTTTAAAGACAAAACAATATCATAGAGCTATTGATACGTTCCAATTAGCTGGAAGACTCTGTTGGATAAATGAGAATAAAAAGTGTGATGTTTGGTTAAAGAAACAAGCTAAATGCTTTGAGGCTATGAGTTTAGTAAAAAATAAACAGCCAGATATGAGTCACCTTCATAATTGTGAACAGGCTATTCTTTTATATAAAAAGTTAAAGAATATTAAAAAAATCAAACTTCTTAGTAATAGATATGAAAAACTTAAATCAAATCAAGTTCTTAATAAAATATCAGTACCACTTGATGATAATCTAGGTAAAAAAATAAGAGAAAATAATGATAATCTTTCAAGAAAAATTAGTGAAAAGACTACTCCAGAGATTATTTCAATACTAACTTTTTCTCAATTTGTTTTACCTGATGTTAAAAGAACAAAAAAAGTTGCTGATGAAATTTCAAGTAAATACGTCTTTACCCATCTTGCAAATATGCAAGTTTTTGATAATCGTAATAATACTCCAGAAAAGTTTTTTGACGACTCTTCAAAAGAAAAGTTTGAACATATAAGACAATATATGTTGACGTTTGAATTAAGCTATGCAGACCTATTACACAGAATATTGTATTTTACAATTGCAAAAAACGGATTATTTATGAAAGAAGTATTAGAATATCTAGATAAAGAAAGTTGGTATTCCAAAACACTAAATAGAAAAACCGGTACGGATGTAGTTAAATATAAATGGATTGATGTATTAGCTCCTGCACTTAATGATTACTATATTGAATACAGAAAATATGTTTTAGGAAGGATAGAACCAAACTTTGTTTTAACAATAGACTCTCTTGCTCTAAAAATAGAAGGAATTATAAGAGATTTGTGTAGAATAAAAAAGATACCAACTACTTTTTTTAAAGAAAATGGAACAACAATTGAAGCTGACTTACCTAAACTACTTCAAATACCAGAATTAATTCAAATTATTGATGACGATGATATATTCTTATTGAAAATAGTTCTTACCGAAAAATCCGCCTATAATCTTAGACATCAAGTTGCACATTCTCTTATGGTGTATGACAATTATTCCATTGTTTATGCTAACCTTCTTTTTATAATAATTTTAAGACTTGGGAAATATCAACTTAATAAAACTAAATAATCTTATTATTGGTTCTTTTTTATAAGTGTTTCATTTAATAATTAATCTTTGTAAAAAACTATTTGATATAAGTTAATTGTGAAGTATAATTAAAGAAGCAATATGAAAAAAAATAACCCTAAGATTAAAGTCGTTGATTTGTTTTGTGGTATTGGTGGTCTCACCAATGGTCTTATTAAAGAAGGTCTTGATGTTGTTGCTGGTATTGATAATGATAAAACTTGTAAGTTTGGATATGAATATAATAATAAGGCTTTATTTAAAGAGTCTGATATTCTTAATGTAACAAAAGAAGATATTAATGAACTTTTTGGGAAAGAAAAAGGAACAATTAGAGTTCTTGCGGGGTGTGCTCCTTGCCAGCCTTATTCAAAATTAAATCTTAATGATATTACTCAAAAACAATTAGAACCAATAGGAAAGTTTGCTCAACTTATTGCAGAAACTCAGCCAGATATTGTTTCAATGGAAAATGTAGCTAATCTTGCTGTTAAAGGAAAATATCCATCATTCACTTTATTCTTAAAAACTCTTGAAGACAACGGATATAAATATAAATATGAAATTGTTAATGTTTCTAACTATGGTGTTCCTCAAAAAAGAAAAAGACTTGTTTTGTTAGCATCTAAATTTGGTGATATTGAATTAATAAAACAAACGCATAAAAATAAAAAAGTTACAGTTCGCGATGTGATAAGAGATTTAGAACCTATTAAGGCTGGTGAAGTCAGTAAAAAAGACCCACTACATCGAACAAGAAAATTATCACCATTAAATTTAAAAAGAATAAAAGCTACTCCTCATAACGGGGGTAGTGCCCACGATTGGGATAAAGAATTAGTTTTAAAGTGTCATAAAAAAAAGACAGGTAAAACATATATGGGTTCTGTTTATGGGCGTATGCGTTGGGATGAACCTTCTCCTACAATGACAACTCAATGTATAGGGTTAGGTAATGGTAGATATGGACACCCTACACAAGATAGAGCTATAAGTTTAAGAGAAGCAGCAAGATTTCAAACATTTCCTGATAATTATGTTTTTGTTGACCCAAGTAAAGAAGAAATAACACTAAACAAGATTGCTAAATTTATAGGTAATGCTGTTCCTGTAAAACTTGGTTCTGTGATAGGAAGAAGTATTAAAAATCATTTAACCCAATATGGAAAATAATCAAGATCAATTTATTTTTGAAATATCACTAAGTGTTCTTGATCACTTAGGTAGAAATCTTTATCGTAATTTTGTGACAATTCTTGGTGAAGCAATTTCTAACTCTTGGGATGCTGATGCAAAAAATGTTTGGGTATATGTTGATAATAACAACTTTATTATAAAAGATGATGGTATTGGAATGAACCGGTCAGACTTTCAAAATAAATTTTTAAGAGTCGGTTATTCTAAAAGAAAAACTACAAATAAATCTCCAGAAGGAAGACCTTATATTGGAAGAAAGGGTATTGGTAAGCTTGCTCTTTTGTCTTGTGCCGAAAAAGTTTATATTGCTTCAAAAAAAGTTGATACAGAATATGAAGGTGGAGTAATAAATAATTCTATTCTTGATGATGTTATAAAAAATGATTTAACTCCAGATAAATATCCACTTGAGAATATAAATCTTGATATTTTTGGCAATCATTTAGATGGTCACCAAAATGGAACAATAATTTATTTTGAAGAGATAAGAGATGGTATTAAGAACAGCTTAACTTTTTTAAGAAAAATAACAGCTTTGTATTTTAGATTTTCTCTTATTGATGACTCTTTTAATATTTATATTAATGATGAAAAAATTACATTTAATGATATTAAAGAACTTTCAGATAAAACTGAGTTTCTTTGGAATGTAAATGATTTTAATGATCCATATATTGAAAATGGTTTAAATCATATACAAGATAATTCTCGACGATCTATTTCAATGCCCGGAGATGTGAAAGGTTTTATAGGTTCTGTAAAAACCCCTAAAAATTTGAGCATATTAGCGACAGGAGAAAGGGTAAGTATTGATCTATTTGTAAACGGTAGATTACGAGAAAGAGATATATTAAAAAATACGCCAACTGCTAGAATTGCTGAAAGTTATTTATATGGTCAAATACATTTTGATAGTTTAGATGAAGGTGAAGACAAATTTACTAGTAGTCGAGAAGGAATTATTGCAGACGATCCTGTTTACCAAGAATTTTTAACTAATCTAAGAAAAGTAATTCTTGAGATTGTTGGTGATTGGGATAAACTAAGAATAGAAAATCGTGAAGATGGTGATCCTGAAAATGAACGTATTTCACAAAAAGAGAGAAAGTCTCGAGCATTGGTAAATGTTGTATCAGATGACTTCATTTCAAACTCTGGTGGTAATAATGGAAATATTAAGGATTGGTTGAGAGAACTTGATGGTGATGCTCAGTATAATGTTACTTCTTATACAGAATGTTTTATATCTGAGAATTTAGTTAGGAGATATATAAAAGAAAAGAGTATTCAAATGACAACAGTTGCACAGGCTGAAATACAAGAATGGCAAGATCGTGAAAACAAAAATAAAATACAAGCAAATATCAATATTGACATAATGAGAAATGGTGAAGATTTAAGTTATCTTGGTATGGATACACTAACTTATTTAGCAGATAATACAGGTACCACAAACACAATACGACAAGATGCAAAAGAATATAAACCACTAAGAAATGCTGTTATGCATACATCATTGTTAACTGATGCAGCGAAACTTAAATTATCAACTGTTTATGAAAATATAAAAAACAGAATAAAAAATCTATTACCCTAATAATTTTAATTTATAAACACACCCTATTAATTTAGGGTGTGTTTAGTGTATAATATGTATACAATTAAATAAACATAAACCTAACCCCTTTAATTTATTAAAGGATATGGTTTAAAAACCCAACGAAGATACTGAACCCCGCGTTCAGCAACTCTTCGTTGGGTCATATTGGGAAACTGATATGGGACCGTAAGGTCTAGCTGGCGCGGGGTTCTGTGTTGTCTACATAAATCTCACGCTAGCTTTTATCAGTTAGCTTTTTATTTTTATATGGAAACAAAAGAATGTAAGGAGTGTAAAACTCAAATTAATAAAGATGCAAAAAAGTGCCCTAACTGTCGAAGTGATCAAAGAGATTTTTTAAAGAAACATCCAATAGTTTCTGTGTTATTAATTATTTGTGGAGTAGGTATTGTCTCTTCAATGATTATGAATTCTATCTCAAGTCCATCAAGTAACACCAATGTTGTAACTCCTGTCTCTCAAAGTAATATCTCAGCCTTAGAAAAAGACCTAAAGGGCTGGGCTGAGGGAAGATGGGAAGATGTGCAGGTTATTTCATCCGATGGGGTCATTGTTAGGGTCTATGCTCTTCCTGGAGCCAATAAAGTGGCATTAGATGGTTATTGTAATGTCTTGAAAGAGAGTGCTAACAAATACATACCATCTGGCAATAAACTTAACTTGTTTGTCTATCAATTTGGTAAAGTTGCCAGAGCTTGTAATTAAAATAAAAACTGGGTAAAAACTCGGTCAAAATATAAAAAACTCGACATTTACTCGATAAAACAGAAAAAACTCGAAAGAAACTCGAAACAATGCAAAAAATTGTTTTTACTGAATTTATCAATATTATTCAAAAACAGTGATAAAAACAGTTGAGAGAAGTAAAAATATTTAAAACATTAACAACGAGAAATACAACGAGAAGGTGTAAAGACTTTATTTTTTGTTACATATATGTTACACTATTTGTATTATGAAAACGACATTAGATTTACCTAAATTTCAAGTTATAAGATCAGGTTTTAGTTACCTAGTTTTAGAAATGGTAAGTGGTGAAAAAAAGTTTGTTTTAAATAAAATTAGAGAAAAGAAATTTAAACCATCAGAATTAAATATTAATCGAAGAATTTTAAGTCATTGGAAACAATATGGCTTACTTGATACAAGAGAAAAGAATACTACTACTATGCTTAGTTTTTTAGAATTGTTTTGGCTACAAGTTGCTATGGAGTTAAGACATTTTGGGGTTTCACTTGAAAATATAAAAATTACAAAAGAGTCATTTTTTAAAAATTCAAATGCAGTTTTATTGGAAACATATCTATTAAGATCATTTATTCATAAAGATAAAGATTTTTTTATGATTGTTGCTCCAGATGGTAGAGCAGATGTGGGAACTAGAGATGAGATTGATTTTTCCGAGTTAGTTGGATATATAAAAACTAATTATATAAAAATAAATTTTAATATTATTAAAAATTATTTTCTCAAAGAAAAAAATGATTTAGTGTCCAAAGAAGATATTCCAAACTATCTTGCTGACAAAGAAACTTCTATTATTGATATTTTGCGATCTGGTAATTATGAGGAAATAAATATTAAATTCAATAATGGAGTTATTAGTCATATTTCAAAAAAAGATATTGAAAACAATCCTAACCCATATAAGATTTTGGGTGAGATTGTTAAAAATGGTGGAGAATTCGGAAGTATTACATTTAAAATTAAAGATGGAAAATTTGTGTCAGTAGAAACAGATGTTATGGAAAAACCATAACTTACGTACTGAATGCCTCAGACGTTTTAAATAAGAAATAAGGTAAGGCCACTAGACGAACTAGAGCCAAATCACAGCAAAAAGCTTGTGAAAAAAGAAAAATATATTGAGTTATGTATGAATAAACTTCATTTAACTCGAGAAGAAGCAATAAGAACTGTTAGTTATTTAGAAGCTCTAATACAGAAAGTAATAAAAGAAGAAATAGAAAATTATGACAAACGAAAATAAAAGGATACCATTGGTATACGATCGTGTTTCTTCTGAACGCCAAAAACGTGATGGTGGAGGTTTGGAGTCTCAAGAACAACGATGTCGACAATTTTGTATTGAAAAAGGATACGGTGAACCTGAAAAGGTTTTTAATGATAGTTTTACGGGTGGAGGTGACTTTATGAAAAGACCAGCAATGAGAGAACTTATAGATTACATAATAGCAAGACCACATAATAGTTATGTTGTTGTGTTTGATGATTTAAAAAGATTTGCACGTGATGTGATAAAACACTGGGAGTTAAGAGCACTATTTAAAAAGTTAGATGTATTACTTATCTCTCCCAATTTTGAATTTAAAGAAGATAGTGAAGAGGGTTGGCTGCACGAGACCATAACCGCAACATTTAATGAATATGACAGAAGAACAAATGCTCGTCAGGTTGTACAAAAACAAAAGGCTCGTATGGAAAGAGGTTATTGGGCTTTTCACGCGCCTAAAGGATATACAATGCAGAAGACTGAAAATGGAAATGTGTGTATGGTAAATGATAAAGGATTAATTTTAAAAGAAGGATTGGAAGGTTTTGCATATAAAAAGTTTATTAAGCAAATTGATTTAGCTAGATTTTTACAGGAAAAAGGTTTTTTCTCAAAAAGATGTCCAGCTGAAAAGTATCTAGAAACAACAAAAAAGATTTTAATGAATTCTTTCTACTCAGGGTATATTGAGTATGAACCCTGGGGAATAAAAATATTAAAAGGTAAACATAAGGCTATAATTTCTGATGATGTCTTTTGTGCTAATCAAAAAAGATTGAATGGAGAAAGTAAAATTGGTGTTACTAGACAAGATTTAAGAGATGATTTTGCTTTACGTGGCCAAGTAAAATGTAATGAATGTGGAAACCCTCTAACAGCTTATTATTCAACAGGTAAGATGAAGAAAAAGTACCCTTATTATTCTTGTCAGAATAAAGGGTGTAGTTTGCGAAGTAAGACAATAAGTAAAAAATTAATTGATGATGACTTTAAAAAACTAGTAAAAGAAAATAAACCCAAACAGGATTTAATAGATATTACTGGAATGATGTTTGAAGATTTATGGAATGATGAAATGAAAGGAATTGTAAACCAGTCAGGGTTATTGAATAAGCAAAAAGATAAACTTGAAGAAGAGATCGGTATGCTAGCTGATGAGTCAATTAGTACAAAGAATATAATAGTAAAAAAGAGTTACCAAAAAAGAATTGAAGAAAAGTCTATAGAATTAGAGCAAATTGTGAAAAATTTAGGAAAGGAAATTAACTACAAAGTTCCTTATCGAACTTCTTATGAAAAAATTACAGGAATGATAAAAAGCCCATACAAAATATGGGAAAAGGGGACAGTAAAACAAAAACAAGAATTGTTTTCCTTTATGTTTGACGACCAAATAACCTATGTGAAAGAAATAGGTTATCGAACTCCAGAAAAGTCTTGTCTTTATAAGTTGTTTGACCAAATTGAGGCAGGTCATACCTTTGAAGTGGAGATGGCGGGAATCGAACCCGCGTGCGGAGGGAACTCTTGTATAAGTCTACATGTTTAATTTATTCAATGGTTTAAATGTTTATTCTTAAGAATAAATAAGAAAAATAAACATCGAGCCCTCAATTGTTAGAACCTAAAATGGACGGTCGTAGATTCTTAACCCGATAAATTATGCCCACAATCTATATCGGATGTCTAGAGGTGGACACTTGCCTGACCTAAATTAGGCGAAAGCAAGAGCAAGATTTCCAAAAT
>JAQVQJ010000047.1 GCA_028701635.1 Clostridia bacterium
AGGAATTTTAAAAAAGTATGAACTTTACAAAATCTAAAAATGGTTATTCTATAAAAGAAGTTGATGACTACATAGAGAATATGGAGTCTAATTTTAATAAAATCATTTTAGAGAAAGATAAACAGATGAAAAAATTGGTTGAAGAAAGAAAGAAAAAAGAAAAATCGATCACTCTTGCTTTAACCGCAGCCGTGGAAAAAGCAAAAGAAATAGAGGTTAGTTCAAAAAATATTTATAAATTAAAGATAGAGCAGTTAACAATATTATGTTCAAAATGGGAAATGTTACATAATGAAATGATAAGAAAATATCCGGGACTTGAAGATATAACAAATGTCAAGGAAGACGTAAGTAACTTAAAAAGTGTTATAAAGAACGCATTAAAAGATGATTTTAATATCGACCTTATTTATAAAAATCCAGTTACTGATCCAATCAGGGTTCTTTTATCAAGATTAATTCAAGTTAAACCAGAAAATGAAACAATAACAATAAGAAGAAAAGTTAGAATAGCTTCTACTGATAAAACAGAACTATCTAAATTGGAAGAAAAAGCTACTCAAATAAAGCCAATAGTAGAATTAGACTTAAATGAAGATGACAAGTATGAAAATCTTGTTGATAAATTTTTAGACTATGACGAAGAAATAGAAACCACTACAAAATCAATTTTTAACATACCTAGTTATAAAAAAATAGAAACCGATAAGTTTGACTTAAACGAAGCTGTAAACCCAAAAGAAGATTTAGAAGAAATAATGAAAGCTTTTGATTTTTATAAAAATAATAAAAGAGATTCTGGTGTAATTTAATTTTTAAACAAAATTGTTTTTAACAATTCTTTAACTAAATTAGTTAAAGAGTTATTTCTTTTTGAAAAAATCGATTAATTGTTTATAATTAAAATGAATTTGTAAATTTGAAGAAATATCCGGGGAGAAAGCATGGATAAAATAAAAAAGATTTGTGTTGATGGAAATGTTGCTTGTGCGAAAATCGCCTATCAGTTAAGCGAAGTTAGTGCAATTTATCCAATAACACCGTCCAGTCCTATGGCGGAAGCCTGCGATGAGATGGCGAATGCCGGAGAAGTTAATATATTCGGTGAAAAGCTAAAAATTGTTCAAATGCAGTCGGAAGCTGGTGTAGCTGGTGCTATTCACGGAAGTTTGAAAGCGGGAGCATTGACAACAACCTTTACATGCAGTCAAGGACTTTTGCTTATGATTCCAAATATGTTTAAAATCGCGGGGGAACTTTTACCAACTGTTTTCCATGTTACATCAAGAGCAATTGCAGGGCATGCACTTTCTATTTTTGGAGATCATTCAGATGTAATGGCAGTTCGCAGTACAGGTTTTTTGATGTTGTGTTCTTCATCAGTTCAAGAGGCTCAAGATATGGCATTAATAAGCCATATAGCATCTCTAAAAACGAGTTTACCAATCTTACATTTTTTTGATGGTTTTAGAACTTCACATGAAATTCAAAAAATAGATGAAATCTCAAAAGAACAAATCTTAAAATTACTGCCCAAGAATGAAATAGAAAACTTTAAAGGTCGTGCATTAAATCCTAATAAACCTTATCAAGCGGGAACTGCACAAAATCCAGATGTTTATTTTCAGAACAAAGAAGCAAGTAATAAGTTTTATCAAGAGTCTTTTGATAAAATTACTGACACTATGAAAGCTGTTAGTAATGTTATTGGAAGAAAATACAAGCCTTTTGAATACTATGGAGATAGCAATGCAGAAAATATTATTGTCATAATGGGAAGTGGGGCAGAAACTTGTGAAGAAACAATTCAAATAATAAAAAATAATAAAGAACTTATAAGTCTAGGCAAGGTTGGTGTTTTAAAAATTAGAGTATATCGACCTTTCAATGCAAATGCTTTTATTAATGCTTTACCTAAAACTACAAAAAGAATTGCAGTACTTGATAGAACAAAAGAAAGCGGAGCAATTGGCGAACCATTATACTTAGATGTCATTTCGGCTTTGACAGAAGCGAAAAAACAAAATATTGAAGTATATGGCGGAAGATATGGGTTAGGAAGTAAAGAGTTTACTCCAAAATGTGTTATTGCAACTCTTGAAAATTTAGTTCAAAAGACTCCAAAAAATCATTTTACTGTTGGCATTGAAGATGATGTAACAAAACTCTCGCTTTCATTAAATTCTAGATTGGTTAATGTGTATAAAAGCATTGAAGAAAAATCTAATAAAATTTATGAAATTAAATTTTTTGGACTAGGTTCAGATGGCACGGTTGGAGCAAACAAAAATAGTATCAAAATCATAGGAGAATCAACAGATAAATTTGTTCAAGGATATTTTGAATACGACTCGAAAAAATCGGGTAGTTTGACTGCTGCGCACCTTCGTGTTTCAGATTATCCAATTAAGAGAACGTATGAGATAGAACACCCAAATTATATAGCAATTCATAATTTTAGCTTTTTAAATAAGTTTGATGTTTTGAAGGGGCTTATCAATGGGGGAACAGTACTATTAAATACGATAGTTTCTCCGGAAAAACTAGACCAAAATCTACCCATCTTTTTCAAGGAAGAAATCTTAAAAAAGAAAGCAAAGTTATATATTATAAATGCTCAAAAAATTGCTACTGAATTAGGACTTGGAAATAAAATAAATATAATAATGCAATCTGCATTTTTTAAGACCTCGAATGTTATAGATTATGAACTTGCGAAAAAGAAAATGATAGAAGCTGTTCGCAAAACTTACGGCAGAAAGGGTGAAAAAATTGTTAAAGCGAATGAAAAAGCAGTTTTATCTATTGATAGTTTAAAACAAATTGACACATCAAAATTAACATTAAAAATTGATGAAAATTATAAATCAGTTTTAAAAGAAAAAAATGCATGTTCTGGAGAGTGTTATAAGTGTTCAATTTGCACGGAAGAAGAAAAAGCATTTAATCAAAATATAATGAGACCAATTGAGTTAAGAGAAGGGAATTCATTGCCTGTTTCTTTATTTGCTTCCGATGGACATATTCCAACAGATACTGCAAAGTTTGAGAAACGCGGAATCGCTATGATGTGTCCTAATTGGAATACAGATGAGTGTATTCAGTGTGGTAGATGTGTCATGGCTTGTCCACATGCAGCTTTAAGGGCAGTTTTGGTTGATGAAGAGAACTTAAATAACACCCCAGAGAGTTTTATTACAAAAGATGCAATGGGTGTTAAGGGGGCAAAATATCGCATTCAGCTAAGTCCTCTTGATTGCACGGGTTGTGGAGTTTGTGCAAGTGTTTGTCCTGCAAAAGAAAAAGCACTTATAATGACACCAGCGGAAGATATTTTAAAGAACGAAATTAAAAATTATGAGTATAGCCAAACACTAGAAAGAACAAAATCTCCATTCAATAAATTTACAACAAAGGGTATGCAGTTTGAACAACCTTATTTTGAATTTAATGGGGCATGTGCTGGTTGTGGAGAAACTCCATATATAAAACTGGCAACGCAAATGTTCGGCTCAAATATGGTTATTGCTAATGCCACAGGCTGTTCTAGTATTTATGGCGGTTCGTTTCCATCTTGCCCATATTCAAAAGATGATGAGGGAAGGGGACCAGCTTGGGCAAATAGTTTATTTGAAGACAACGCTGAATTTGGAATGGGAATGAGCTTGGCAATTCAAGTTAAAAAGAAATATATTGAAAATTTAATTAAGAAATTGAATAAAAATAGCTTATCTAAAAAGCTATATGAAGAATTAAACTTATGGATAGAAAATCAAAATTCTTTAAGTAATGAAAAGTGTGATGAAATTGTTAAGGATATTAAGGAAGAGATTTCACTTCGCTATGCTTCGGTCGAAATGACACAAGGAGTTAAAGAAGGGATTTCTTCTAAGTTTGGATTGCCACGTCGCTTTACTCCTCGCAATGACGGGAATAACGGCAATGGTGAAACCCTTGGTGAAATTTTCAAAAATTCTGAGTCCTTATATAAAAAATCTGTTTGGATTATAGGTGGAGATGGCTGGGCTTATGATATCGGCTATGGCGGTCTTGATCATGTCCTTAATTCAAGAGAAAATGTAAACATCCTTGTTTTAGACAGTGAAGTATACTCGAATACAGGAGGACAATCTTCAAAAGCAACACCAACTGGTGCAGTTGCAAAGTTTGCATCGGGAGGAAAAGAAACTCGTAAAAAAGATTTGGCGGCACTCTCAATTTTAAGCAAAAATGCCTATGTTGCAAAAATCTCTATGGGGGCAGATTACGAACAATCTATTAAGGCATTCCGCGAGGCAGAGGCGTACAATGGCCCAAGTATAATAATTGCTTATGCACCATGCGTAAATCATGGAATGGATATGGCAAAGTCACAGACAGAAATGAGAGATGCGGTGCTAAGTGGTTATTGGGATTTATTCCGCTATGACCCAACAACAAACACTTTAACACTAGATAGTGATGAACCAACTATGCCTTATGAAGAATTCTTAACTCACGAAACTCGCTACACATCGTTAGTAAAGGCAAATCCAGAAAAAGCGAAAGAGCTATTCGAAAAATCAAAGAAGGAATCAATAGAAAGAAGGAATCTTTTGAAATTGCTGGCAGGAAATAAATATTAATAAGATAAAATTTGTAGAAAGAAGCAAGACATTTAAAAATGTCTTGTTTTTTTTAATTTTTAAAATCAAAATTTTTAGAGTTTAGTAATATAAAACAGTACTATGCAAAGGTACTATGCAAACTCTAATCGCCTTTTAATAAGTTTATTCAGCGATTTGACCGAATTCTTTAATTCGATTAGCAACAGCTTTGATTTCAAAGGAAATTCGACCTCGTTCTGTTTGCATACTAATAATGATTTCATCATCAAGTTCAGCATAAGATTTAAATATATCAGTGATTTCACTCTTTAATATATTTAAAACTCTCGTTGGGCTTTGGTTTTTGTCACGAACTAAGACGTTAACAAGTCTATCGTTTCCAATTTCTGCAATTGTTTTCATATTGCTCCTTTTAATTGATAAGATTCTTTACTTCGCTTAGAATGACAGATCAAAAAGATGAGAGAAAGGAAATGCCTCATATCTTCCTTTTAAGATTTCGGCGAAAATTACCGAAAAAACCACGATACTTCATTGTGTAGTCATAAATTTTCTTTGTTCCTTCATGTAAATTTTCGCAGAGTAAAGTGAAAGCTCGGCCAGCTCCACTTCCTGCAGCCAATCCACCAAAGGTTGATAGAGCAGAGATGTCATCATCTTCTGGAACAACCCCCAATAATGGAATTTTTAATATGCGGACAACTTCATCAACTTCTAACATCTCACCATTCAAAACAAGATCTCCACGAATCCTGTTTACTACAAGAGATTTATGTACTAAGTCATATCCGGAAAGAATTGAGAGAACTTTATCTGCATCTCTTATACTTGATATGTGAGGGGTTACAACTACAATAGCTTCATTAGCACAAAAAACAGCTCGATGAAATCCACTTTCCACACCAGCAGGACAATCAATAATAATATAGTCAAAACTTGGGTCAAGGTTTTCAATAATCTCTTTTATCTTTTCTCCAGTTATATTAGTATGATTGTAACTATGTGCAGAAGGCATTATGTACAATGATGGAATTCTGTGATCTTGAACAAGGGCCTGTTTTGCGCGACATCTTCCTTCAATTGCATCAACTAAATCAAACATTACTCGTTTTTCAATGCCCATAACAACATCTAGATTATTTAAGCCAATATCTACATCTATTAAACAAACACGAAACCCCAAAGAAGCAAGTCTAGCTCCTAGATTAGCACATATTGTTGTTTTACCAACGCCACCTTTCCCACTTGTTATTACAATTTTTCTTGCCATAAAACCCTTTTATTGCTTAGAATAAAAAAATTATATAAAAATTTAACTGAATAACATATGCGTTTTTTAAGTAATAAGTAAAGAATTTATACTAATTAGTAGAATATTTTTTTAGTCTTAATTTCTTCTTTGATTGTATCAAGAGCTTTTGTTTCTAATCGTGAAATATATGACCTAGAAATACCTAGTTTAATTGCTACCTCTCTTTGTGTTAAAGGAATTTGTCCACCTAATCCATAGCGGTACCTTATTATTTCAAACTCTCTTTTGGGAAGAGTCTTTTTTATAATCTCGGCAATTTTTTCAGTTAAAATGTTATTTTCAACTTCATCTATAACTTCGTCCTCTAAACCCGGAATTATATCACCCAATTCAACTTCATTTCCCTCTTTATCTTCTCCCAAACATTCTTGCAAGGAAATAGTTTGTTTATGTTTTTTGTTTAATCTTATGTACATTAAAATCTCATTTTCAATGCATCTAGCGGCATAAGTTGATAGCTGTGTTCCTTTATTTAGTTCAAAGCTATTAATTGCTTTTATAAGACCAATTGAGCCAACTGATATTAAGTCATCGGCTTCTCCAGCTCCTGAATATTTTTTAACTATATGAGCGACCAATCTTAAATTATGGCTTATCAAAATATCTTTAGCAGCCAGATCTCCTTTTTTAAATTTTTCAAATTGTTTTCTCTCTTCTTCAAGGGTAAGAGGCTTAGGAAATCCTGATGCAGTATTAACAAAAGAAGAAAAACAAAGAATTTTGTTTATGAATGTGATAAAATTTTCAAATATCATTATAACCTCGCACTGTATTTATATGCCAGATTATGTCGAAATTTGACAAGGTACTTAAATCCTTTTATCTTTTTATAGTTATATTGTACAAATTTGTTAAAATTCTTAAAACTAATTAAATTTATTTGTTTACTATATGTTGTGTATGATATTATCAATATAACGCTTTTAAAAACAATATATTGATTTTTCGAGAAAATAAATAGTTTTTAGCATATAAATAAAGGAGAACGCATGATAAAACAAGTTTATAAAAGAGATGGCACCTTTCAGAAGTTTAATGTTGATAAAATAGCAGAGGCAATATTTAAAGCAGCAAAGGCGTGTGGAGGAAACGATAGAACAACTGCGGAAAAGTTGGCTAAAGAAGTTGAAAAATTACTAGAAAAGAAATTTGGGACTAGAATTCCAACAGTTGAAGAAGTTCAAGATACTGTAGAGAAAGTTCTAATCGAAAATAGACATGCGCAAGTTGCTAAGTCTTATATTTTATATCGTGAGCAAAGAAAAAAAGCTAGAGAAAAAAATGCAAGAATTGGCGCACCTATTAATATGTTTTCCGATTATCTTGGAGAAAAAGATTGGGCAATAAAAGAAAATGCAAATATGCATTTTAGTATTGCGGGGTTAAATAATTATGTTCGTGAAATGTTTACTAAAGATTATTGGCTAAATGAAATTTATACTGAAAATATTAAGACTTTACATAATAGTGGAGCAATACATGTTCATGATTTAGGTTTTTTTGGAGCTTATTGTGTTGGTTGGGATTTGAGGGCTATTTTAATAGATGGTTTTACAGGAGTTCGAGGAAAAGTAAGTTCATCATCACCAAAGCATCTTCGATCTTTTTTAGGACAGGTTGTTAATGCTACATTTACAACAACAAATGAAACAGCGGGAGCTCAAGCTTGGAGCAGTTTTGATACATATTCAGCGCCTTTTATTAGAGCGGATAACTTAACTTATAAGCAAGTTAAACAGGCCCTCCAAGAGTTTGTTTTTAATATGAATGTCTCAACTCGTGTTGGATTTCAATGTCCTTTCTCTAACATAACATTGGATATTAATGTTCCTAAAACTCTTAAAGATCAACCTATTATAATTGGTGGACAGCCACAAGACACTACTTATGGCGATTATCAAGCTGAAATGGACATATTTAACAAAGCATTTTTCGATGTTATGATAGAAGGTGATAGCAGTGGTAGAGTTTTTTCTTTTCCTATCCCAACTATTAATATAACAAAAAATTTCGATTGGAACAGCGAAGTTGTTGATAAGATTATGGATGCAACATGTAAGTATGGACTTCCATATTTTGCAAACTATGTAAACTCTGATCTTTCTCCAGAAGATGCTGTTTCAATGTGTTGTAGACTAAGATTAAATGTTGCAGAATTAAGAAAAAGAGGAGGGGGACTATTTGGTTCTAACCCTTTAACAGGTTCAATAGGAGTTGTTACTTTAAATCTTCCTAGGGTAGGATTCCTTTCGACAACAGAAGAAGAATTTATGGAAAGGATAGGCAAACTTGCCGAAGCCGCAAAAGAATCTCTCGAAATTAAAAGAAAAACAATAGAAAAGCATACAGAATATGGGCTATATCCATATTGTAAATTTTATCTCCGTAGTGTCAAAGAACGAACAGGGAAGTATTGGGCTAACCATTTTAATACAATTGGTATCATTGGAATGAACGAAGCAATAATGAACCTTTTTGGTGAGAAAGAAAATATAACAACAGAATTTGGTCAACAATTTGCTATAAGGGTTATGAATTATTTGCGTGAAAAAATGGTACAATTTCAAAAAGAAACGGGAAATGAATATAACCTTGAAGCAACTCCTGCGGAAGGAACAAGTGCTAGACTTGCAAGAATTGATAAAAAAAGATTTCCCTCTATTATTACTGCGGGAAAAGATGAGCCTTGTTATACTAATTCAACTCAAATACCTGTTGAGTACACTGATGATATTTTTGAAGTAGTTAGATTACAAGATGAATTACAATCTTTGTATACTGGAGGAACTGTTCTTCACCTTTACCTTGGAGAAAAGGTTGATGATAAAGAAATATGTAAAAAGTTGATTAAAAAG
>JAQVQJ010000048.1 GCA_028701635.1 Clostridia bacterium
CAAAATACAATAAATATGTATTGTCTTCGGTTAAAACATCTTCCCCATTTCCCCTTACAACTTCGGCAGACAATTCTCGAATATAATCTACTGAATCCATTTGAATTTTTTGTGTAAAAATATTTCCTAAATAATTAAGATAGTTTTCTTGTATGCTCGCTTGCATGCTATGAGTTCCACTTTGCTCTAAATAAAAACCAAAGGAATAATAATATTTCTCGTCGGCTTCAAAACTACTTTGTGTTCCATTTATTAAAATAATATTAGAGGATAAAATAAAATCTAATCCCCTATTTTCTAAACTCTTCTTTGAAGATATTAAAGCCGTATAAATCTCAAAACTTCCATCTGCTTTTTGCCCTGACTTAAATTCATTAACTTCGATATTGTTAGTGTCAAATATATGTAATTCAAATTCTTCATAATCTTCTACAAAAATTGTGCATATCTTTGTTATGTCTTCATTTTCATTACACTTCGCGCTAATAGTTAAATTAGTTTCCCCTGCGCAAAGTGGAAGAATGCAATAATTTTTATTTGGAGAATAAATGAAATTTTCCTCACATTCGCCATCTTCGTTAAATATAATTAGGTTTTCATTTACATACTCAATATAAATTTCTTCTGTTGTATCAATTGGCTCAAAGTTTATAATAAAAGGAATCTCTTTTCCATTATTTAATAAGTAGATATTTTCAGGAAAATATATGGCTTCTAAAAATTTAATAACTTCTTGGTCATTTGAAATTTCATTGTCACCTTGTTCATCAATTGCGTCTTCATTATTTTGCTCATCATCTGTTAGTTCACCGCTTGTGTCATCTATAATTTCATCATTGGTTTGTTCATCGTTTGTATAATCACCATTTGGCGTATTTTCACTTGTTTGTTCTGTGTCTTCGTTTTCTTCTTCATTTTCCTCTGCTTCAATCAGTGTAGAATTATCTTCTACTCTTTCTGTGCAACCAGAGGACAAAAGAAAAACACCAGTAAAAGTGATAATAATAAAAAAGATCATAAATAGTCTTTTCAAAATTTTCACTTAGTCATTATGGTATAAAATTCGACAAAAATCAAGTTTTTTAGCTATTTTAAACAAAAAAGTTAAATTTAATTAAAAACTTTTATGCCCCTGAAATGCGAGTAATTTCAACATCGCCACAAAGAACGTCAAAATAGGAAAATGTTTGTATGTTTTGTTGATTTGTTTCATCAACTTTAACAGTAAAAACACTAGGGTAAACATTATCAATTATTGCGCTAAATTTATCTATCTTTTTTCTACCACGATTTATCGCCATAGAAATATTCAATCCTCTAAGATCTCTAATCTTATCCTTTATCTCTTCAAGGTTAATACTTCTTCTTTTCATAAACACCTCTCTATATTTATTGACAATAAATCATTAATGTAAACTTAAATGATAAAAAATGACACTATTGCTATTGCAAATAGATAAATCGAAAACCAATAATACTTTGCTTTTCCCATAACTTTTAGCATAATTCTTATAGAAAAGATTCCAACAATAAACGCAGTTAAAAAGGAAACTATTAGGGGAGCAATCATAATGTTTGTCGCAATTCCAGAAATATCTGTGAAAATTAATTCATAGATTAGTGAACCGATAATAATAGGAATGCTCATAATAAAAGAAAATCTTGTCGTTTCCTTTCTTTGTTCTCCAGACAATAAGCCCGTGCAAATAGTTGTTCCTGCACGAGAAATACCCGGAATTACTGCAAGTCCTTGTGCAAATCCCATTAATAAAGATGATCCTTTTTTCATTTCTCTAACCTTTTGTTCTTCTTTCTTTTTTCCTAAAATAAGATAGGTTAAAAGCAAAAGCATCGCAGTAAACAAGAAGCCAAAGGGTAATAGTTTAGAATTTTCAAAAAAGTTATTTAGATAAGTCTTTAAGAAAACGACAATTAGAATTGTTGGTATTGTGGCTATATATAAATTAACAGCTTCTTTGGAAAATGGGTGTTTTATTAACTCCCAAATATATTTTCTAAATGTAAAAATTATAGCAAACAATGTGGCAAAATGAAGTAGCACACTGATTAACATAATATCGTTTTGTAAACCAAAAACTTTACCAACCAATGTTAGATGTCCACTGCTTGAAATTGGTAAGAATTCGGCGATTCCTTGTATTAAACCTAATATAAAAGCTATTAATAAACTCATTTCTCTTGCAATTTACTCCCTTCTGTTATATTCTATGTATATTGATTTTAATTTATTTGACTAGTTTAGGAGAGATATGAAGATTGGAGTTATAGGATTACCAAATGTTGGGAAAAGCACACTTTTTAATGCAATAACAAACGCAGGAGCAGAAAGCGCTAATTATCCTTTCTGTACGATAGAACCCAACGTTGGTGTTGTAGATGTTAAAGATGAGAGATTAGATGTCTTAGGGAAGTTATATAACACTCAAAAAATTACACCCGCATCGATAGAGTTTGTTGATATCGCAGGGTTAGTTGAAGGAGCAAGTAAAGGCGAAGGGCTTGGAAATAAATTTTTAAGTCATATTCGTGAAGTTGATGCAATCGTTCACGTTGTAAGATGCTTTGATAATGAAAACATTATACACGTAAGTGGAAAAGTTGATCCGGAAAGAGATATCGGCGTTATTAATCTTGAATTAATTCTATCCGACCTTGAAACTGTAAGCAAGCGATACGAAAAAGCTAGTAAATTAGCAAAGATTGGGGATAAAGAAGCCGCGGCAGAATTTGAAGTTTTATTAAAAATAAAGCCAATGTTAGAAGTTGCTAGATCTGCCCGTTCTGTTGAACTATCCAAGGAAGAAAAACAAATTTTAGATTCCTTCTTTTTGCTTTCTACCAAACCAATTATTTATGTTGCAAATGTAGGCGAAAATGATATAGGGAACGAAAACGAAAACAAGTATGTGAAAATTGTAAAAGAAATTGCAAGGGAAGAGGGGGCAGAGGTTATTGCACTTTCGGCAAGAATTGAGGAGGAATTATCTGCATTACCAGAAGAAGATAGACAAATTTTTAAAGAAGAATTAGGTATTAAACAAGGCGGTCTAGAAAAACTAGTTATTGCCAGTTATTCCCTTCTTGGATTAATGAGTTTCTTAACAGCAGGAGAAAAAGAAGTTCGTGCTTGGACAATAAAAAAAGAGACAAAAGCCCCACAGGCAGCGGGCAAAATTCATACCGATTTTGAAAAAGGTTTCATTAAAGCTGATGTTGTTAAATATAAAGACCTTATAGAATGTGGCTCATATAATGTTGCAAAAGAAAAAGGCAAAGTTCGCATTGAGGGAAAAGAATATATTGTTCAAGATGGCGACATAATGCTGTTTAGGTTTAATGTTTAAAATATTTGTGTTTCATCTTAAAAAGATTAATTTATGTAAAAAGAACAGGCATTGCCTGTTTTTTTTTGTTAAATAATAATATTAATAATTTTATTTGAAATATAAATAATTTTTTTAATCGGACCTGTTAAATATTTGGAGATATTTTCATCTTTTTTTATTAGTTCAATAATTTCTTCTTGCGTTGCATCTGTTGAAATTTCAATAAGCCCTCTCATTTTTCCTGAAAATTGAACTGGCAAGTTTATTTTATTTTTAATCAATGCTTTTTCATCAACTTTAGGCCATACTTGGTCTTTTAATGCAGGTTTATACCCTTGTTTCTCCCAAATTTCTTCAGTTACATGTGGAGCAAAAGGACTCATGATTAATAATAGCGACTTATAGTCTCCATGGCTTAATTTTCCAACTTTATAAATCTCATTTGTTAATGTCATTAAGGCTGCAACAGAAGTATTAAATTTAATATTGTCTATATCATTAGTAATTTTTTTAATTGCAAAATTAACTTCATATGCAAGATCTTTGGATATACCATCTCCATCAACAAGCATATCTTGCATTCCCCAAACCCTATTAACAAGTTTAAAGCATGCTTTTACACCGTTATCATTCCAAGCAACGGTATCAAAATAATCTCCAATAAAAGCTTCCCAAAGTCTTAAAGAATCTGCTCCATATTCCGCTATAACTTCCCTAGGGTCAACTACATTTCCCAAACTCTTACTCATTTTTTGATTATTTGCACCTAAAATCATACCCTGAGAAATTCTGGTTTCAAATGGTTCATTTACTGGACTTATTCCAATATCATAGAAAAACTTATTCCAAAATCTAGCGAACAAAAGATGTCTTGTGGTATGCTCATTTCCACCATTATAAACATTTACAGGTAACCAAGCCTTCAAAGCTTCTTTACTTGCAAATTCTTTATCATTATGCGGATCGCAATAGCGCATAAAATACCAACTGCTTCCTGCCCAGCCTGGCATTGTATCAGTTTCTCTTCTTGCTGGTTTTCCACAACTAGGGCAATTTACATTAACCCAATCTGTGATTAATGAAAGTGGAGATTCTCCATCTTTCGTTGGTTCATAACTATCAACAATAGGAAGGGTGATAGGTAAATCCTTTTCAGGTACAGGAACCCAACCACAATGTTGACATTTAATCATTGGGATTGGCTCTCCCCAATACCTTTGACGAGAAAAAATCCAATCTCTCATTTTAAAATTCTTTTGTCTTTTAGCAATTCCTAGTTTAACTAACTTTTCTGTAATTTCTTCTTTTGCCTTTTCAACAGTCAATCCTGTAAATTCAGCAGAGTTTATTAATTTTGCTCCCGTTCCAAGATAATCCTGTTTTTCAAACGCACACTTATCCACATCTCTTCCACTAATAACTTGCATCATAGGAATTTTATATTCCATTGCAAATTCAAAATCTCGTTGATCGTGAGATGGAACAGCCATAACCGCTCCCGTTCCATAGTTTGCTAAAACAAAATCCCCAATAAATATAGGAACTTCTTTATTGTTTACAGGATTTATCGCTGTAATGCCTTTAAGAATGCAACCTGTCTTTTCTTTTAGCATTTCCTGTCTTTCAAATTCACTCTTTTTTGCAGATTGCTTTATATATTTTTCAACTTCATCCCAATTTTCTATTTTATCTTTTAATTCTTTTACTATCTGCCCTTCTGGCGCAAAGACCATAAAAGTTATACCATAAATAGTTTCAATACAAGTTGTATAAACCTCAAAAGTTCCACCTTGTTTTATCTTAAAAGCAACCTGTATTCCTTCGCTCTTTCCAATCCAATTTTTTTGACTTGTTTTAATATGTTCCATATATTTTGTTTGATCCAAGTCATCTGCCAATCTTTCGGCATACTCTGTCATTTTCAATATCCATTGACTTTTTGGCTTCTGTATAGTTTCTTTTCCACACTGGCAACATTTACCATCTTCAACTTCTTCATTAGAAAGTACTCCACAATTATCGCACCAATTAACCATTGCTTGTCTTTTCTCGGCTAGCCCATGTTTCCAAAATTGCAAAAATAACCATTGTGTCCATTTGTAATAGCTAGGATCACATGTATTTATTTCTCTTGACCAATCAAAAGAAAGCCCAACCATTTTTAATTGTTCTTTAAAAGTTGCTATATTTCTTGCAACTATCTCTTGTGGTAGTTTTTTCTCTTTTATTGCTGTTCTTTCAGCCTCTAATCCAAATGCATCGCAACCCATAGGAAAAAGAACATTATACCCTTCTAATCTTTTCTTTCTAGCAACTGCATCAAGTGCTCCGTAACTTCTAACATGCCCAACATGAAGCCCTTTTCCACTTGGATAAGGAAACTCAATTAATACATAGGCATTTTCTTTTCCTTCAACATGATTTTTTACTTCAAATCTCTTTTCTTTTTCCCAAATATCCTGCCATTTTTTTTCTATCTTTTTAAAATCATATTCTTTTTCCATATGTTTATCTTACTCCATTTTTTCCGGCGTTGAGTTGTTTGTTCCTAAATCATCTAATGCAATTCTATACATTGCGTAAGTTGTATCGCTTGAATTTGCTTTTGCTAAGAAGTAACAATATTCTCCATCAATATCTAAAATCGTTGTTAGTGGGGTTAACTCATCGCTAATATCTTCTCTGTTTGGGGTTGTGTCTGTTACATCTATTCTGTATAAATCACTACTTCCAACATAGTATACATATCCATTTGAGGATAGTAAAATTGAAGATGAAGTAGAAGTACTTAGAGGAGTAAAGGCACTTATATCTTGACTAATCCCTCTTAAATAGAGTTTACTGTCATTGATGAAAACAACGCCAAGATTTGTTCCATCTTTCTCTCCAACTGCCATAAAAGCAGTAAATGTACTCATTGAATGTCTAGTTTCGCTTCCATTAAAATCCTCTCCTTCTAGTGTGTTGGAATAATACGATTCTGCGCTTGTATATTTGTTATTTCTAGTATAGAAAAGTTTACCTGCTGTAAGCGAAATTAGTTTAACATCAATTGAATATCCTTCTTGAATAGAATAATCTTGATAAATTAAAGTTTCTTCGCCAGCAGCAATGCCAACTTTGTAGACTGAATTTCCTAAATCTATTGTTGATTCTGGGTTCTCTGGTTCTGTGTCTTTTGTGTAATAAAAAAAACAATCATTTTCAATAGGATTTACTTCGTTATCTAATATATTTTCTCTTACTGGGAAAACTGCGCTAGTAACTTCATCTGCTAGTTCTGTATCTATTCCATCTTCATTAACTTTTATAATTTTTGTTCCTGTATAAACAAGTAGGTAAACTTCTTGGTCAATCATTGTCATTGAATATTTTGCTGTATCTTCATATTCTTCTGTTTGATAAAATTCTTTTAACCCTGAACCATCTAAATTACAAGAAAAGAATGTTAAAAGATCATATCTAACACCTGTACTATCGCTTGCAATAGATGGAGATGTAAAGTAAATTTTATCCTTAAATATAAAGATCCCACCATTTTTAAACCCAATAACTTTTGACACCATTAATTGAACTTCTTGTAACTCTTGCGTTACCACTGCATCTTCGCCTTCGCCAGTTGTTACTTCAACCATTTTTGCCCTGTAAAGTCCGCCATAAGTTACTGTTCCTTGAATATTTGAAATAGTGTCTCCAAAATCTTCTTGTTTTTCAATATATCCGTTTGCATAATAAACATAGTCGCCTTTACGAACCACAAGTCCACCATTTCCATAAATATTATCTTCATATTCTGGCAATCCAGAAAGTACTATTCCATTCGCTCCACAACCGGATACTATTACTCCTACAAAAATAAAACATAAAGTTAAAATAGCTAAAAAAATTCTTTTCATAAAATAAATATACCCCTTAATTATAGGGTATATTAACATCAAAAATTAAATAAGTCAAATATATCTTTCTACTTAATATGCTTATTGACAAAATCCACTATTCTTTTGGTATATTTTCTGGGTTCTGTCGCGTAAGCCATAGCATGTCCCGCTCCTTTGACTAAATAAAGTTCGCACTTCCTTTTGTTCGATTCATTATACAGTTTTTTAACCATATATGAAGGGACAAACTCATCAACAGTTCCATGGACAAACAAAATCGGTATTTTTGCCTTTTTAACCGCATCTCTTGGAACTGTGCTCTTTATATCATAGTTTCCAATTAATTTAACAAATCTACAAGAAATATTCATTATAGGATATGTAGGCAAAAACATTTTGGTATTTAAGATATTTTTAAACTGATCAAAAAGACTATCATAAGCACAATCAGAAATAATACACTTAACATTTTTGGGAATATTTTCTCCACTAACCAAGCACACTGTCGCCCCGCCCATAGAAAGCCCAAATAGAGCAATTTTTGTTCTTTTTCCAAAAATATCAATCATTTTATTAATCCATAACAACATATCGCCCTTATCTAATGCACCCATTCCAATAGTTTTTCCGCCACTATTACCATGAGCCCTCATATCTGGTGCAAAAACATTAAATCCATTGTTTAGGAAAATTCTTGCTTGATTATTTATATCTAAATGTGAAACATAATAACCATGCGCAATTATTGCCACTTTATTAGTTTTCTTTTTATTTCTAATTAAATATCCTACAAGCCTATCTTTTCCTGAATAAACTTCTAATTCTTCAACATTTTGTCTATTCCACCATTCTCTATCGATTTTATAAACTTGTAAATTATCATTTGTGGTTTTCAAAACTAATTTTCCAATTAAAGTTTTTCTACGAATGCTTAATTCATAAAAAAGAATACCTATCATAACATAGAAAAATGCCAATAGGGCAATTGTTGATGCAATAATAATTCCAAATATAGCCCATGAACTCATGTAGATTATTATTCCATATTTTAAAAAATTGTCAAAATAAATTAATATTTATTATATAAAAAGTACAAAGAATGATAAGCCTATTAATAAAAGCTTTAAATTGAATTCAAATACATTTTCTTTAATCATTTTTATCATTTCAATTATTAAAGCCCCAAACGCACATATAAATCCTATAATGAAAAATATTATTGCTACTGCTCCCCAAGTAAGTTGAACAAAAGGCGAACAGAATATAGCAAAAAGGGCAAGTAGAACTGAAATAAAAGATAAATTAAATTTTTCTCTCAATAGATTTCCAAGTTTAGACTCTCTCTTTTGAGAAGGCTCTTTTATTACAACTTTTTTCTCC
>JAQVQJ010000049.1 GCA_028701635.1 Clostridia bacterium
TAGCATAGTACCACAGGTTGACAATTCTTTTGCTATATCTCTACACAATGCTCTAATGTATGTGCCCGAAGAACATGTTATTTCAAACTCAAAAACATTATTATTTAAACTATCATTTATAGATTGAGTTTCAAGCAATTTGATGTCATGAAATTTTAAAAATCTATCAATTAACGTAGTCTTTTTATCTATTTCCACTGCTTTTATTAGTTTAAAATCATAGATTTCAACTTCTCTCTCTTTTAGGGCAACTTCCTCACCTTTTCTAGCCAAATCATAAGCCGTTTTTCCCCCAACCTTTAAAGCCGAATATTGTGGAGGCATCTGTTTTATCTTTCCTTTAAATTTTTCTGTTGCTTTTACTATTTCAAATTCGCTAACCAATCTATAATCTATGTTTTTTATCTCCCCTTCGCAATCCAAAGTTGTAGTTTCAAATCCAAAACAAAAAGTTGCTCTATATGTTTTATCTTTCTTTAAGAAAAAATCGAACAATCTTGTCGCTTTATTTAATGTTACTGGAAGAACACCCTCTCCAAGCACATCAAGTGTCCCTAGATGCCCTGCCTTATTTGCTTTCAATATTCTCTTAACTTTATTAACAGCAGTGTTAGAACTAATGCCAGATTCTTTATTTAATATGATTATTCCGCTCTTATTAAATTTTTCTGTCATCATTCTCCTTATTTGTCCATTTCTTTATTTCTTTCAATTTCTTTGCAACATTCATTTAATACATCTTTTATAACTTTTGAATATTTGCCATTAATACTACAACCTGCGGCATTAGTATGCCCACCGCCATTAAAAATAGAAGCCACATTATTAACTGAAATATTCCCTATTGAACGCATACTCAATCGGTAGAAATCTTTAGCTTTTTCTTTTATAACAATAGTGATTTTTGAATCTCCTACGTTAGTAATTAGAGTTAGAAAGTCTGATACATCGCTGGACTTTACATTCAATGCTTCAAGAGTTTTTAGAGTCATTAATATATAAGCAATTCCTTTATGTAATTTTAAGTGTGATGCCATATAAGCAGCAAGACGAAGTTGCTCCCATGATTTATTTCTATGCAGTGCTAAATTTACTTCTTGGGCATTTGCTTTTAAATCTAATAACTCTCCGGCAGTATAAAAAGCCGATGAATTTACATTTGAATTAGTAAACTGATTTGTGTCAAAGCTTATTGCAGCATAAATTGATGTTGCTATTTCTCTTGTTATTTCATATGAAAGTTCTTTAAAAACATCAAATAATACTTCTCCGCAAGACGACTTATTAGATGGAATAACATTTATTTTTGCATATCCTTCATTACTTTTATGGTGATCTATAACTATAGAGTTTGAATGATTTAAAAAATCTTTCTCATATATTCCTAATCTCCCAGAAGTAGCTGTATCTAGCGAAATAAGGAGATCATAATCGTTTGTAAAATTTTCTTTATTAACATTTTTATAATGGTTTAGAAATTTGTATTTTTCTGGAAGATCGCTGTCGCAAAACATACTTACTTTTTTATTTTTTCCTAGCAAGTATTCGTACATTGCACACATTGAACCTATTCCGTCACAATCACAATTGACATGAGTAAATAATGCTATTTTTTTAGCCTCTTCAATTTTTTTCCCAATCTTCTCAACTTCTTTATCCATAGTTACTCTCTTTCTTTTTAAATAGTTTACACAATTAAAATAAAAAACCCAAAGAAAAACTTAGCTTTAATAAAAATATAAATCTTTCTCTAAAAATAAGAAAAGTGGCATTGCCACTTAATCTAAAATTGCTTTAATTCGACGAACACCAGAAGATGAACTTTCTTCTTTAACTATTTTAAAATGTTTTAGGTCAGCGGTGTTTTGTGCATGAGGACCCCCGCACATTTCTTTACTTACATTTTCAATGGTATAAACTTTTACAACTTCACCATATTTATCATCGAAAATTCCTGTTGCCCCGCACTCTCTAGCTTTATCAATGGGCAATTCCTCGCAAATTACAGGAATAGCTTTTCTAATATTTTCATTTACTTCATTTTCAATTTGCTTCACTTCTTCATCAGTCATCTTTCTATCAAAATTAAAGTCAAATCTCAATCTTTCAGGAGTGATATTTGAACCACATTGATGTATTTTCTCTCCGTGAAATTTCCTCAAAGCAGCGAGCAAAAGATGCGTTGCGGTATGAAGTTTTGTTGTCATTTCAGATGTGTCCGCTAATCCGCCTTTAAACATTCCAGCAGCTGCAACCCTTGACTTCTCTTGGTGCTCTGCAAAAGCCTTTTCATATCCTTCAATATCAACATCATAACCTTTTTCTTCTGCTAACTCTATTGTCAATTCAATAGGGAATCCAAAGGTATCAAATAGTCTAAATGCTTTTTGTCCTGCTATTTTTTTTACATCTGGAGCAAATTTTTGAAGATTCTCTACAACTCTTTCAAACTCTTTTATTCCTTGTTCCAAAGTTTTTTCAAATCGATTACTTTCATTTTCAATTTCACCTAAAATATAACTTTTTTTATTTAAAAGATGAGGGTATGCTTTTTTATAAACATCATCAATAAATAATTGTGCTACTTCTTTCATCAAAGAAGCATTTCCACCAAGTTTTTTAATGTATCTTATAGCACGACGCATCAATCTTCTTAGAATATAACCTGCTCCAACATTACTTGGTAATATACCTTTTATATCTCCAATTAACATAACAGCGGTTCTAGTATGGTCGCAAATTATTCTTATCGCTCTTGTTGATTCTTTATCTTCACCGTATTTTTTTTCTGTTGCATTTTCAATTTTTTTAATCGCCTTTGTAAACAAATCAGTTTTATAACAATCTGTAACATTATTTAAAAATGCTAAATTTCTTTCAAAACCAAATCCTGTGTCAACATTTTTATACTTTAATTCTTTATATTGACCATTGCCTAATTGTTCAAACTGCATATAAACATCATTTCCAATTTCAACATAATCTTCATCTAAATCTTTTGCTTTATCGCTTTTAGGATAAAACCATTCATTATCAGGCCCGCAAGGTGTTCCAACTGTACCTTCTAAATTCCACCAATTATCTTTTAAAAAGAAAATATTTTCCTTTTTTATTCCAATATTTTCCAATAATTCAGCAGTTTCATTATCTTTAGGAACACTGTCAGAGCCAGCAAAAACGGTTGAACAAATTTTGTCTGGATTTAATCCAAATTCTTTTGTTAACAATTCGAAAGTCCATTGAGTCTTTTCTTTTTTGAAATAATCTCCAATACTCCAATTACCCATCATTTCAAAAAATGTAAAGTGAGTTTCATCTCCGATATTGTCTATATCAACTGTTCTTATACACCCCTGCACATTACAGAGTCTTTTTCCTGCTGAATGTTCCATTTTCCCTAATAAGTAAGGCATCAAAGGTTGCATTCCAGCAACATTAAACATAACGCCTGTTTCACCATCTCCAATCAACGAAACAGAGCCTATATCCACATGCCCTTTACTTTTATAAAAATCTAACCATTTTCTTCTTAATTCTTCGCTTGTTATCATTTTTCCTCTCAATCTTTTACAAATTTTAATCTCTTCTTGCAAAAACTAAAATAAATCTCAATAAGTTCAGTATAGCAATCAATAGCGCTGCCACATAAGTTAGTGCAGCAGCATTTAAAACTGCTTTACACCCCGGTATTTCTTGAGAATCTAAATATCCTGTTGCTTGTAAAATCTTAATCGCTCTTTTAGATGCATCATATTCGACCGGCAATGTTACTAAGTTTATTAAAACAGCCAACCCGAAAAATGCAATCCCTGCCCATATAAAAATATCTCCGACGACTCCATTAATATAGACAAAATTAAGCAAAATACCAATGATTACAATAGGCCAAAGCATATATGAAATTATTGATGTAAATTTAACTATACTTGTCCTGACTTTAGCTAATTTATATCCCTTATTAAACTGAATGGCATGCCCAACTTCATGCAAAGCAATACCCAAAGCAGCTATTGAATCAGATTCAGCAATCTTTTTTGATAATGAAACAACTTGGTTGCGAGGGTCATAATTATCTGCTAATTCCCCACCTATTGTTCTTATCTTTACATTCTCAAGATTTGCTCCATCAAGTACTGCTCTTGCAGCCTCAATCGCAGTTACTCCACTCTTGGCACGAACTTTGCTGTAATGATTATATGCCCTAGTAATCTTGCTTTGAGCATAAATAGCAAAAATTATTCCCGGTATTAAAATTACTCCCATTAACATATATTCCCAGTATGCCATAAAATCTCCTTTTTATCTTATATGCTTAACTAAAAAAGTTTAGTATTTTTAGTTAAAAATGTCCACCATAATATTGATCTTAAAAAATCTCCTACATAAGTTAAAAGTGCCGCTTTCAACAAATCTTTTGCCATCATCAATTCATCTTCGTCAAAAGTTCCAGTTTCTTCTAAAAGCTTTAGCCCTCTTTTAGAGGCATCTTTTTCAAGTGGAATTGACATTATTTTTAAGATTATAGCCAATAAAAATATGAGCAAACTCGCACCTAAAAGGCAAAATCCCAAAACAACATCACTGGATATTAAACATATAAAAATCCCTAAGAATGCGAGCGGAAGCATAAAAAAACCAATAAATCTAATAACTTTCGTTAAAGCCCTATTAAGTTTAAACTTTCTAGAATCATTTAAATCTTGCATAGCATGACCGAACTCATGTGCAACAACAGTCAATGCCGCTACACTTGAGACATCACAAGTTGAATCTGATAAAACAACCGCTTTTGAACGCGTGCTATAAGCATCTTTTAAATAACCACCCGTTCTAAAAACCTTTATTCTGCCATCTAAATTATTATTGGCTATCGATAAAGCAAATTCTCCGCCTGTTATTTTTCTATTACATGGTATTCTGTTGTATTTATTAAAAGTTTCTTCAAGTTGAGAACCTGAAAAACCCGCTATTGCAAGAGCGAGAAGAAGAAATAATATTAGAACACTAAATAGTACATATACCATAAAGATAGTATATATACTAAATAATAAAAAAACAAACATTTTTACATTGACTTAAATAAATCTTGTTTATTAAATATATTTTTTAATGGATTCTATAATTGCATTCTTTTGTCGTAATCCAACCATTTTTTCCATTTCTTTGCCATTTTTAAAGATAATCATTGTAGGAATACTCATAACTCCAAATCTTCTTGCAAGCTCTTGACTCTCATCAACGTCAACCTTAACAACTTCATAACTCCCATTAGCTTCACTTTCTATCTGCTCTAAAACAGGGGCTAACATTCTGCAAGGCCCGCACCAAGAAGCAAAAAAGTCTACAAGCACTGGCTTATTTTCATTTGTAAGTTTATTAAATTCGTCCTCTTTAATTATTTTCATATGAATCTCCTTTATATTTTAATTTTTTATAGCAACATAAACTGTTGATGGTGCTTTTTCTGTAAAGTATTTTAGTATGAACAATTGTATAAATCCTAACACGGTAGCCCCTAAAATAAATAGATAGTGGAATAAATCATTGTTAAAAAGAAAACCAAAAACAAATCCCAAAATTAAATAGTATACCGGTGAAATGTAAATAAAAATTTGTTCTATTTTACTTAATGCTGGTTTTTTGTAGACCTTTACTTTATCGCCTTTTTTCAAAATGCCAATTTTTTTTGCTATAAGTTTTTCTTTTTTTGAAATTTTTACTACTACTTTGTTTTTATACAAATCCAAAACTTCGCAATTATCTGCAATTAACTCATTGTATTTTTCTTTTTTAATCTTTCTCATAATTACATTTTACCATTCCCATACTAAAATAACAAATTTTTAAAAGCCTTATAGAACATACTTTTTAAGGTCATATTTTTTCAAAGAATCTGTAAAAGCTTTTTGCACGAATGCTTTGTCTATTTTTACCTCTGTAATCGGTTGGTCTCCACCAGCATTGTATGACACATCTTCCAATACTTTTTCAAGAATTGATTGTAATCTTCTTGCTCCAATATTTTCGCTTGTTTCATTTTCCATAACTGCCATTTGAGCTATTTCTTCTAGCGCATCATCACCAAATATTAAATCAATATTATCAATTTTCAACAACTCGGCATACTGCTTTGTAATCGAAACTTTTGTATCTTTTAGTATTTTTAAATAATCATCTTTTGTTAGATTTTTTAATTCAACTCTTATTGGAAACCTTCCTTGCAACTCAGGAATCATATCTTCAATTTTTGAAACATGAAAAGCTCCTGAAGCAATGAAAAGTATATAATCAGTTTTGATATTTCCATATTTTGTAGCAACAGTAGAGCCTTCAATAATCGGTAAAATATCCCTTTGAACTCCTTCACGAGAAACATCTGGACCATTTTGAGTCGAGCCTTTCCCAACAATTTTGTCTATCTCATCAATAAAAATTATTCCATCTTCTTCTGCTCGTTTAATTGCCTCGGCATTTACACTATCAAAGTCAATCATTCTTTCACATTGTTCAACTTTTAAAATTTCCTTTGCCTGCTCTATGGTAACTCGTCTTTTCTTTTTCTTTTGTGGGAAAATTCCACCAATCATACTAGTTATATTTATTTCAGCCATTCCACCCATTAAATCCATTGGCTTTGGGGTGTCTTTAACTTCAATTTCAATATTTTCTTTATCAAATTTTCCTTCAAAATAATCGGCCGTAACCAAATTTTTTACATCTTCTGCTTTTTCATCTGGTCTTCTAGCAACCTGTCCTTTTGTTATTGCCTCAATTAAAAAATTATCGACAATCTGCACTGCTTTTTGCTCAACTTCATGTTGTTTTTCATCTTTTACCATTCTTATCGCAACTTCAACTAAATCACGAACCATACTTTCAACATCACGACCGACATAACCAACTTCTGTGTATTTAGTTGCTTCTATTTTAACAAAAGGTGCTTTAACCAACTTCGCTAATCTTCTAGCGATTTCAGTCTTTCCAACTCCAGTTGGTCCTTTTAAAATAATATTTTTAGGAGTAATTTCTTCTTTCAACTCCTTTGATAATTTACTTCTTCTATATCTGTTTCTTAATGCTATGGCAACTGCTTTTTTAGCATCATCTTGCCCAACAATATAATCATTTAATTCTTTTACAACTTCTCTTGGTGTTAAATCCATAAATCTCCTTTATTTTACTAACTCAAATTTTTCTGGATAAAAGTGAATATATTTGATACTTCAACCTCTTATGTTTTTTACCATCTCTTCTTTCTGTGTCATTTCGACCAAACGAAGTGAGTGAGAAATCTCTTCCCTATATCTCTTCTATTGTTAAATGGTCATTTGTAAATACACAGATTTTTCCAGCTATTCTTAATGCTTTTTCCGCTATTTCTCTTGCCGTTAACTCGGTATTTTCAGTCAAAGCTTTTGCAGCGGCTAAGGCATAGTTTCCGCCAGAACCAATAGCACAAATTCCATCTGTTGGTTCAATGACATCTCCAGTTCCTGATAAAATTAAAATCTGTTCCTTATCTGCAACGATCATCATAGCTTCGAGCCTTCTCAAGACTTTGTCTCCTCGCCATAACTGTGCCAATTCAACAGCACTTCTCATAAGATTCCCTGAAAATTTGTTTAACATTTCTTCAAATCTTTCACAAAGACTAAAAGCATCGGCAACTGAGCCAGCAAAGCCAACGACAACTTTATCGTTGTAAATTTTTCTAACTTTTACTGCGTTGTTTTTAAAAATTACGCTCTGTTGCATTGTAACCTGACCATCTCCAGCAATCGCTGTTTTGCCATCTCTCTTAACTGCACATATTGTAGTCCCTAATAATTCAACCATATTTCCTCCGAACATAATTATTATATTATAAAATTAAAGTTTTCAAAACAAAAAAATACATTCTATCTAAAATTTAGGTTTGCATAGTACTTTGCATAGTACTAAAATTTTTGCATAGTACCTATTGTTTAAAGGGATTTGTCCAAGAAGCATACTTACATTCTGGATATCCAGAACAAGCAAAATATATTTTACCCGTTTTTGTTCTTCTTGTTACAACATCTTTCCCACATTGAGGACAAGGGCCTAAAACTTTACTAACAAATTTTGACTCTCCGCCGTTTTGACTTTGATTAGCAAGTTTCATTATGTTCTTACAATTTGGGTAAGCGCTACAACCGAGAAATTTTCCATATCTTCCTTCTCTCACTACCATTGGAGCACCGCACTTATCACAAACTATATCTGTTTTTTCAGGCTCAATTCTAATTCTTTCACCAGCTGAAGCATTTGTTAGTAAATTGGAAAAACTACTCCAAAAACTTGAAGCAACTAATTTCCAATCTTTGCCATTATCTGCTATTTCATCTAATTTTGACTCCATATCTGCAGTAAACTTAACATTAATAACTTGTTTGAAGTTACTTGCTAAAAATTCATTAACTGCACTACCAAGTTCTGTTGGGCGTAAGTATTTCCCTTCATGAGAAACATAACTTCTTGTATTTAAGGTTGTTATAATCATTGCATAAGTTGCTGGTCGGCCAATTCCATTTTCTTCCATTTCCTTAACCAAACTTGCTTCTGTATAACGAGTTGGTGGT
>JAQVQJ010000050.1 GCA_028701635.1 Clostridia bacterium
CTTCAGCATTTGCCTCTGCCTCTTTAACAGCCTTTTCAATATCACTGTCTGAAAGATTTGAAGATGCAGTAATTGTTATCTTTTGTTCTTTATTTGTTCCTAAATCTTTTGCAGAAACATTTACTATTCCGTTCGCATCGATATCAAAAGTAACTTCGATTTGTGGAACTCCACGAGGTGCTGGTGGAATATCTGTTAATTGGAATCTTCCAAGTGATTTATTTTGAGCCGCGAATTCTCTTTCCCCTTGTAGAACATGAATGTCTACGCCCGGCTGACTATCGCTTGCAGTTGAAAAAACCTGAGATTTCTTTGTTGGTATAGTTGTGTTTCTTTCAATTAATTTTGTGAATACTCCGCCTAATGTTTCAATTCCTAATGAAAGCGGTGTTACATCAAGTAATAGAACATCTTTAACATCTCCAGCTAAAACTCCGGCTTGAATTGCAGCACCAACTGCAACACATTCATCTGGGTTAACCCCTTTGTATGGTTCTTTACCTGTTTCTTTCTTAACTGCTTCATAAGCAGAAGGCATACGAGTTGATCCACCAACAAAAATAACTTTTGCTAAATCGCTATATTTTAGTTTAGCATCTGCCAATGCTTTTTTTGTACATTGGATTGTTTTTTCAATAAGATCTTCTGTTATATTATCAAATTTTGCTCTTGTTAAATCATATTCTAAATGCTTTGGGCCAGTTGCATCTGCTGTAATGAAAGGTAAACTTATTGTTGCTTTTGTTGAAGCTGAAAGATCTACCTTTGCCTTTTCTGCTGACTCCTTTAATCTTTGCATTGCAAGTTTATTCTTTGAAAGATCAATTCCCTCTTTTGCTTTAAACTCATCAATTAAAAGATTGATAATTCTATTATCAAAATCATCTCCGCCAAGTTTTGTATCTCCGTTTGTTGCTAAAACTTCAAAAACCCCATCGCCAATTTCAAGGATAGAAACATCGAATGTTCCGCCCCCTAAATCATAAACCAAAATCTTTTGATTTTTTTCTGTTTTATCTAAGCCATATGCAAGCGAAGCAGCAGTTGGCTCGTTGATAATTCTTAAAACTTCTAATCCTGCTATTTTTCCTGCATCTTTTGTTGCTTGTCTTTGGCTATCGTTGAAATAAGCAGGAACAGTAATAACTGCCTGTGTTACTTTATCGCCAAGGTATGCCTCTGCATCTTGTTTTAATTTTGTAAGAATCATTGCAGAAATTTCAGGTGGAGTGTAAGTTTTTCCACCTAATGTAACTTTTTCGCTTGTTCCCATTAATCTTTTAATAGATGAAATTGTATTTTCATAGTTAACAATAGCTTGTCTTTTTGCTACGTGTCCTACTAATCTTTCACCCTCTTTATTGATAGCTACTACAGAAGGAGTTGTTCTCGCTCCCTCAGAATTTGCAATAACAGTTGGTTGTCCACCTTCCATAACTGCTACGCATGAATTTGTTGTTCCTAAATCAATTCCTATTGTTTTACTCATATTTTATATCTCCTCTTTTTTATTTTTGTTCACTATGACTTGTGCATAGCGAAAAATTTTATCTTTTAATTTATAACCAGCTTGGTAAACTTCAACTATTATTCCATCTCCAAACGAATTATCATTTTTTACTGCAACAACATTATGATAATTTGGATCAAACTGTTGTCCTTTCGCATCAATTTCCTCTACTTCGAGTTCTTTTAACGAATTCATTATTTCTTTTTCTACCAGATTTACCCCTTCTAAAACTGCCTCATCTTTAATCATCTTTTTAGCTTTCTTAAAAGAGTCAAGTGCTGGTAAAAACTTTTCAATTGCCTCAATAACTCCGTCTTGCTTTGCTATCTTAACAACATCTGCCGATCTTTTTCTATAATTATCAAATTCGGCTTGTATTCTTTGTGCAATTTCAAGATAGTTATCCTTCGGCTGTTCGCAAGTGCATTCTTCACAATCACACTCACAATGTTCTTTTTCTTCTTGTTCTACCTTTTCTTCTCGGCATTCATCGCACGTGCATTTTTTGTGCTTTTTTTCGTTTTCTCTTTCTGCCATTCAGTTCCCTCCTTGTTTTGTAATTTATCTATATTTTCAAGTTCGCTGGTTAGGTACTCTATTGCTGAAGCAATCAATTTGTAATCCATTCTTTGCGGGCCTAATACTCCAACTGATCCAACATTCTTTCCCCTGACAATAAGTGGAGCCTTGACAACTGCCAATCCGCTGTACTTATCCTCATCATCAGCCAACTTGCAAGATACGTCATTTTCTTCTGTTTCTAACATGGATTGAAGTCCGCTTTCATCTTCTAGTAAATTTAATACTTTTTTTGTAGCATTTTCCTCTCCACATTCTAACAGTCTGACCGTTCCAGATTGTTTTATGCCAACAACCTTACTATTTGCGAATTTTTTTAGTCCACCAATCAAGCATTCAATAAGATTTTTGTACTTTTTTACTTCCTTATTAATTGCATTTTTGACTTCAGCAATATTTTCTATCATATAACCAATAGTTTTGTTTGCAAATCTTTTTGTAAGTAATCTCCCTGCATCATCGCAATCTTTTTGACTTGCTGAAATCTTTATCGTATTGCTTACTATTCCATTTTTTGTCTTTATTAGAATTAAAGCAGATTTATCAATCAATGAAACTATCTTAATTTCCTCAATGACCAGATTATTGTAACCGTTCATCATTATAACTGTTGAAGAATTTGTAACTTCGCTTATTATTTTAGCCAATTCCGCGATAATTTCACTAACTGATTTAGTTTTCTCATTTAAAATCTCTTTAACCTTTTCCAGTCTTAAATTGCTAACTTTTAAATTGGAAAATAAAAATTCAACATAATAGCGATACCCTTCTGTAGTTGGTATTCTTCCACCAGAAGTATGTAATTGCTTTAGATAACCCATTGCCTCTAAGGTACTCAATTCCGCTCTTAATGTTGCCGAACTAATATTAGGAAGATGTCTAGATTGAACGCCACTACTTGTAATAGGGCTAGCTTCCTTAATATAATCCTCAACAATCGCTATTAAGATTTCATTTTTCCTTTGACTTAATTTCAATAGTTCCTCTTGATTATTAGATTTTACCGACTTTTACATAATATATGCAATTTTTTAAGAAAATTGCTAGCACTCTAATATTGAGTTTGCTAGCACATTATAATAAATAAAAAAAAACTTGTCAACAATTTTATGACAAATTTTAAAAAAATTTTAAATCAATCTTCTCTTTTACTTTTCTTGATAACTCAGTTTGCTCTTTACAGTTTCTTTCTCTATGTTTAAAATTATTATACATGGATCTGTTCCTAATTGATATTTAAGGGTGTCTTTTATATTAGTTTTTATTTCTTTAAAGTTTTTACAACTAACAAAAAAATATTTATTTTTAAACACACATCCATGTAAGTAATAATCCTTGACCTCCAATGCAAATTCTTTTTCAGAATTAAAAAGAGCTTCATCTTGAGTCCCTTTAGCAAGTTCCATAAATTTGTTTTCGGTATACACAGAATATTTTTCTTCGCTATCTTTAAAATTTAATAGCAACCTTTCTACTTCTTTTTTTCTATTTTGCATTTCATTTGACATTTTGTACCTCTTAATAGAGATTTTAAATCAAAAGTCTTATGTTGTCAATAGTTAAAAAATACTTCCCGCAGGAAGTATTTAATATAAAAAATCTAATTATTTATTATCTAATCCTTTAAAAGGAATAAAGTAAGATTTTGGGTGATCACAAACTGAACACTTTTCAGGTGCATCTTTCCCATATTCAACATTTCCGCAATTTAGACAGAACCAAGAAATCACTTTCTCATTTTTAAACATTGTTTCTTCTTTTATCTTCTTTGCAAGATCTAAAAATCTCTCTTCATGCATTTTTTCAATCCTTGCAACACCTGCAAGTTTATTTGAAATATCAATAAATCCCTCTTCTTTCGCTTCTTTAGACATTCTTGCATACATATCTGTCCATTCACCATGTTCTCCAGCTGCTGCATCAATTAAGTTCAAGGTTGTTTCTGGAACAGCACCTCCGTGAATTAATTTAAACCAAATTTTTGCATGTTCTTTTTCATTACCTGCCGTTTCTTCAAAAATATTGCCTACTTCTTCATATCCATCTTTTCTTGCCTTAGAAGCATAATATGTGTATTTATTTCTTGCCATACTTTCTCCAGCAAAAGCCTCTTCTAAATTCTTTTCTGTTTTTGACCCCTTAAATTCCATACTTCCTCCATTTCTAATTAATATTATATATCAATATCAATATTAATCCAAATAAAAATGGAAATGATTATCCATCATCTCCAAATCAAAGGTAAAAATATTGTTTTATCATTTTTATTAAACTTGTTCTCTTTCATTATCTTGCCAGAGCACTTTGCATTGAGAATCAATAACCTATTTAAAAATCAAAAAAGATAATCCGGCAAATAAAAAGAAAAGTCTGCTAGGTTAAAAAATGAAAAATTTCTCAAACAATTCTAGGAAGACAAAAAAAACTTCTTCAAAGACGAGTTTTAAAACTTATTATGTTATTATAATAAATAGGAGTATTATTTTTTATCGATAATTCTTTTAGATAAAAATTTTTTACTGTATAATAATTTAGATAAGTATTATTTAAAAGAGGGAGAAATTAATTAGGGAGTAAGATATAAATGAAAACTAAAGAAGATTTATTAAAGGGTATATCTGAAATAGGGATAAAGTATAAAGGGCTTGAAGGAACTATAAAGCATTACACCGATTCAAGTAGAATTAACAATTTTTTGGATAATTTTGCTGAAAATTTTCAAAATAAGAAATATAGAGAATGCATATTATGTATTTCAGAGATTATTAAATGGTATCAAGAAAACTTGCTGGATATTGAAAATGATTCCCATGTTTATAATTATTCAGATCATGTTAATGCATTAGAAGAATATAAGAAATTCGAAAACATTTTGAAAGAAATACTAGAGTATGAAAAAATATTTAAAACTCCTAAAAATGATGATGAAAAATTAAAAATGCTTTTGAAAGAAAAAAAAGATATAGAAATTCAAATAAATAATATACTTGAGAAAAAAACGCCATTAATAGGATTGGCTTTATCACTTTCTTTTATTATAGTTGGATTAGTTTTTTCATTTAGTAATTCGTTTTTTGAACCTCAGTGGTTAACTTATGTAGTTTGTGGGCTTATGACATTATTTGGAATTGCAAGTTTAATAAAAGATTTAAGAATGAGAAAAGACAATAACAAAGCTACATTTGAAAGTCTGCGTTTAAATTTTAAGAATTCACTATTGATAATGACTTATGGAATAATAGTAATAATTCCAATGACAATTATGTCATTTTTCTTTATGGGATCACTATTTTTCAGAATACTTTTATTTTTTCAAATATGGAGCGGATTAGCTCTTTTTATTAACGGAATAAGCATAATTGTATGTATTATTATTAAAAACTGGAAAAAAGAAGATAAAAAGAAATACTATTATAAAAATATATGGAAAATAATTTGGCAGATATTAATTGGAGTTATAACTATTGTAGGATTTGTTTTGCAAATTATACAATTAACTGAGTGAATAGTTGTTTAATTGGAAGAAAGTTAAATTATATATGTTAAAAATAATTGAAAATGTAATTTATGGCTTAGCTAAAATTGATTAAGATAAAAACCTTATTACAAGATTTATATCATTATAAAAATAAAAAAGAATTTATAGAATCAATTTTTGAAAGCCTACCAGATTAGAGGGGAAATGTTAACCTTAAAATCATAGTCCATACCAACTGGGTCGGTTGGTCTCTTTACAATATCAAAAATAATTTCATAGAAAGAAGACTGTATTTTGTTTTCATCTAAAACAGTTAAACCACCATATCCGTTTTGCGAATCTATAACTTTATAATATTTCGAAGCTTCTTGTGCTGAATCGATCATTTCTTGCGTAATTTCTTCACTTAAATTTGTCACACTCCAACCTAAATTATACTCATATCCACCTGTATTTAATTTTTCAATAGCAGTTTGGTCTGTTAATGGCGGGATAATAAATGTTCTATAACCATCACTAGACATACCTCTTGAACTATCTGGTGCTAAAACTTCATCAAAACCAATCTCAAAATCAGATTGGTAACCATTGCAAAGTTCATAAGGATCATAAATTAATGTGTTTGTTGCAAAACTTGCAGTTGTAGAGTAAAAATTGTCAAACATTAATCCCGTGCTAGTACTTTCATCATAATTATAATATCTAACAGTAATATTTATTTCTAAATTCTCATCATATGCTAAAATATTAAAAGCCATTCCTGCCTCAATATCAAATACTTTGTCTGTATTTAACATCATTAAAATTGACTGATATTCTGCTTTAGGGCTATCATTAAAAGTATATGTACTTTGAGTTTCTGAATCTTCAAAAAAATCTTCACCCACAAAATCTCTTAAGAAAGTTGCTGGAGTTGAAGTAAAATTTCCTTTCAATATTTGAGTGAAATCGCCTTGTTCTGCCTGCAAATTTACTTTTACATAATCATAACTAACATTTACATTCGTTTCATCAGTTAATGTTATTTCTCTCGTATATTCAAACTCTGATTGTCCGCCATAAGTCTGTGCGTAAATTATGCTAGCAACTCTATCTATATAATTTCTGTAATTGTAATATTCCTTGAAAGAATATGTTGTATCCTCTTCCGTTACAGTCTTTCCGTTATAAACAAGATAATTATAATGATTATCATCTTCAGGATCAAAATCAGTATAAATAACATCTCCCGTCTGTAACCCATCAACATATTCATTAAAAATAGCATCAGTTTCCACAATTTCTTCTAACCCTAAAATCTCCTTAAATTGATTTTTTGTTTGATTATTTATCGCTTCAAAATATAGAGTATTTGTTGCCAAAGGGCCATAATTTTCATAATCGAATTGAACTAAATCTGTCCCGATTACCTCATCTAAAATATAGTCAATCATTCTATCGGCGTTATCTTTAGTAAACCCAAGATATTTTGTTTTTTCAAGATAATCCGTTTGTAATTTAGTGATATATGTCTTTAACTGTGTTGAAAATAAATCATCTTCTTCAAGAACCGCAACCTCATCTTCATTTGCAATTAATTTTCCAACAATTGAGCTATTTGAGCTGGACACAACCTTGGCAACTAACCCCGCTTGTGTATCATTTACTAAATCAGCAGTTGTTGCTGGAGCAAATTTTGTTAATTGGTTATATCCTAACAAGATTTCGTACATAACAATTTTAAGAGATAGAAGATACATGTTAGTAAAAGTAGTAGAATATGTATCAGTAAATATTGCTAATCTCAAAGTATCTTTCCAAGTTTGATATAATAAATCTTCACCGGGATCTAAAATATCATCATTAAATGTTTCTGGATCATTATCTATGTCTTGACTAAAGGTCCATTTCCAAATATGTTCTGTAATAGATATTAATTCAGCCATATTATCAGTAGAATCTTGGACTACCAACATTCTTATAGAGTCTGGGAACCAATTTGGCTCTGTCACCGCATCATTATTTGCGTTTCCATAAAAATATGCCAATCCATAATTTCCTAGATTTTTAACACCTAACACATTTAAAAAAAAGTCATTTTCTAATTTTTCAAGCACAGGATCATATCCCTGTAAACTGTTAGAATAAACAACTTTAAACCCATCAATATACTGTTCGAAAAATGTTTGATTTTCTATTTCATCTTCTATTGAGCAAGCAGAAAATAAAAAACAAGAAAATGAAAAAAACAAACAAAGAAGAAAACTTATAATTCTTTTCGTAAATATTTTACTCTTTTGTATATTTTTCATAATTTTATTATAACTAAAAAATTGTGTTTAAGCAATAAAAACTTGATTTATTGATTTAAATTTTGGTTATTTTCTAATAAATTAATCTCAAACTCTTGATAATCTTCTATTTCTCCTTCAATTTCATAAGTTTTTGATCTGTTAATTATTGTTTCAATCATGGATTGCATACTACTTGACTCTTGTAAAGTCAAATAAGCACTTACTCTCAAAGCTACAGTTTTATTATTATTAATATTTACAAATTTAATCTCTATAGTTTGATTATCAAAGTAACTTGCATTAACTAAGGTCGCGACATCCTCCCAATCCTGTGCTTCATTTGAAATTTCTATACCAGAATTACTCAATAATGTTTTGAAGTTGGAATCTGTTACCACACTATTTAAAAAATCATTATATGTGTCATCTGTAATTTGGTTATGAATGTTACCTTTTGCTTTAACCATTGAAACTAGTCCATCTGCATCTTTAATAGCATTCCATGATTGTTCATAGTTTACGCAATTTTTAAATAAATCAGAATTTAAATCTGCAACTATAAATTGATTAGGAGAATCTATAGATGTATTCCCATATCCATAAATCTTCCCATTTTCTTTATTTATTGAAACTATATGAAAATCTTCTCCTAATGATTTATGCCCTAAAATATAAATTTCATTGTTATTGAAATTTTCTATTATCTCTTCTTTCAGCTTTTCAACACTCATCTCTCTATATTCGGCTTCTGTGTATTC
>JAQVQJ010000051.1 GCA_028701635.1 Clostridia bacterium
TTAATAATCTCAAATTTATGCGAGGTGTATTTTTCAATAAATATTTATCATATAATTATAACCTTTCGTTAGAATGCTTTATATTTGAACCAAATTTGAAACGGTGTGGGGGTTTTTAGACGAACTGTCGTTAGTGGCAAGCGTAAGAGAAAAATCGACTTCGGACAATTGAAACAAAAATAGTAAACCAATAACTTGACTGAATCGTGCCATAATATAAATTAGTTGACTTTGACATGTGTAGAAACATTTGTAGCTCAGGGACAGCGACCACACAGCCCGACAGATTTTTTTATTTTTGGCCGACACACTTTAATATTATTAGAATTGAAAAAATATTTATATATAACTTTTTTATTTTTTTCTAATTTGTGTTTAGGGCAAATAAATCTTGTTTTTAATCCCAGTTTTGAATTAATATTTAGGTGTCATAATAACCAGTCCCTCATTCCTTCAAGAAAATTCTGAATTTATTATCAATTATACTTATAGAGAATAATCAAAATAATCGATATTCCAATGACAGTATAAAACTCTCATATTACGTAATAAACGACAGTATAATTAAAGTTTTTGTTCATATTCCAGCAGTCACTATTTATTACCCAATAACTATCCCAGTTGAAAAAAAACAAAATTATAAAACCTGGTAATTTGGGGCTGCTTATTGATAAAATTCCTTATATTTCTATTGCATTTGTTGCATTTTTTTTACTTGGTCTTTTCTTTAGAAAAAAAATCATAAACTCATGTTATGTTGTTTTAATAAACGATACGCGCGATCACGTAATTCAGGCATTACTTCAGTATCTTTAATAAAATTTAAATTATCAATAGCAAATGCTTTAATTATTTTATTTTTTGATTCAAGTAAATTATCAATTTTATCAAAAGCAGTAATACGAATAATACTATCAGTATCTGTAAATAATGTTTTCAAAACACTTAAAACTCTATCCTGTATACTCTTATTCTTGACTAGTAAACATAAACATTCTAATGATAATTCTTTTGCTAATGGTCGGCGAACATTTTTATTATTATCAATTAGTATTTTTTCAATAATTGAAATAATTTCCTTTTGATTATTACATCTGCAACGTTTAGATATTAGGCAATTTTTGTTGTCTTTACATAATAATCTATAATTTCTTGAAATGAATATTTTTAAAAAAACATTATTCGTTGAAAGAATTTCTGTACATTTTTTTAATGATTCACTTCTATTAATTTCAAATAAAGCAATGTTCTCCCAAATAATATCAAGATTATTCATATCATTAGGGAAAACTTTAGAAAAATTATCTTTAATTTGAATATATTTTTCATCAATTCTTTCTTTTTTAAAAAAAATATGTTTTTTTAACCCATTTAAAACCTCTATCAAAGGGAAGACAACATATACTTCATCTGAATCTTTAAAATCAAGATTCTCAAGAATAAATTTTGTTTTGCTAGATGGGAGATATGATAAAGATTCAATGGCTCTACGTCTAATATCAGTATTAGAAACGCCTTTTATATCATCTCTTAAGTTGAAAAAAACTAATTGGCTTCTTTTAAATGATAGTTGAAATAATGCAGGCAATGCTTCGGAAAGCCTTCGTTTTGTTTCATAATCAGAATTATCTGCAATTGAATTTAAAGTTTCAAAAAAATCATCTAAGGGATTTATTTTTAAACGAGCCAATTTACCACTAATTAAAACACCTAATATATCATCAATGCGACTCTTATCAGGTTCAAGCAAGTATTTTGTTGTAAAACTAACAAGAACTGATTTATCATGCTTTTCAACAATAGCTTTAATTATAGCTAACATTAAAAGTAGGTAAGTAGTTAATGAAGAAATAAAAGTAACAATATCAATTTTCTCTAAAATAAAAAGGAATACTATTAAAAATAGAACAATTAAAGATATTATATTGGCAAATATATCTTCAAGTAAAGAGAATTTAGTTAAAAAGTGTATTAGTTTGGTGGTTACTTTATAAAAAAGTGTTTCAATTAAATATAAACATTTTTTTATAAATTTTGTAAAAAAGCTCATCTAAATGTTTTTAATATTTTTAAAGATAATAGTTCTTGTTTTTGCCAATTACCATATAAAATGCCACTATTACTAAGCTTCATTAATTCTTTTCTAACATCTTCACTTATAGGTTTAAAACCTAATTTCATAAATCTAGTTTGAGGCAAAGGAATAAAAAAATGTCCATGTATTTTAACATTTTTTCTTTTAATAGATTTAATAAAATTCATTGTAAGTCTTATATCATCAACTGTTTCACCTGGCATACCAAAAATTAAATCAACATTAATTTTGAAATTAAAAAGCAGTGCTAATTCGATTGCTTTTTTAACATCATCAACCGTGTGTCCTCTATGTGCTGAATCTAGCAATCTTTGACTTGCTGTTTGAGCTCCAATAATAATATTATCATTGTCTACATATGTACGTAAAATTTCTAATGTGTCTTCATTAATTTGTTCAGGTCTAACTTCTGAAGGGAAGGTGCCAAAAAATATTCGACCATTATTACCTAATATTGATCTAGCTTTTGCAAGTAAATTATCAATCGCAGCTAAATTAATCTCCTTGCCATCAATCGACCCATAAGAAAATGCATTCGGAGAAATAACCCTAAAATCTTTAAGATTTTTTTCTTTCATAAATGTGATACACTTAGCAATTGTTTCTATAGACCTATGGCGTGGAACTAAACCATGAATGTATGAATTTTGGCAAAAACTACAAGCGAAAGGACAACCCCTTGTAATTTCAATGGGTCCGTATTTATTGTGATTTAATGATATAGGAATAGATTTATTTAAATCAACAGTAAGAGGTCTGCCAGTATCAATAATTTTTTTATTATTATTTAAAAAAACAACACCTCCAATTTTTTCAAACATAAAATTTTCATTATATGCTTTGATTATTTCTTTGAAAGTTTCTTCACCTTCATATCTAACAATTATATCAATTTTTAAATCTAAGGCGGTCTGAGGGCTTCCAGTTGGATGTGGTCCACCTGCAACTATAAGTATATTTGGAAAAAAGGTTTTAATACCTAATAGCATTTCTTGAATATCCCAAAATTGTGGTGTGGAAAATGAAATCGCAAAAATTAATTTGATGTGATTTTTTGATAAAATATTTAATTCATTAATAACATCTTTGTAATCCTTTATAAAATATAATTTGTATTCGGGCAAAGAAATATCAGCCTCTAATGCACCAATTAAAGCATTAAAGCTATTTTTATTTTCTCTCAAATAAAGAAATACTATACCAATTGATTCTTTCATTTTTTAAGTTTGCAAAATTAATAAATTTATTCAAACGAGTAATAAACAAATTAAGAAATGATATTATTATCAAAGAGTTTTACATTCATTAAATTTATAAACCAATACTTATCTGAAGATACTTATATTACTCTGTTACAATTCCTGTAGAAAAAATTTTAATTATTAAACCTGAATAATGGGGACTGCTCTTTGAGAAAATTCCTTTGTTAGTTTGGCATTAATTACTTTTTTTTTAACCAGTCTTTTCTTCAATAAAATTGTATTCAAATTCTTCCATTATAATTTAATTCTCCTAAATTTGTCGTTAGTTAATTTATAAAAAACGATAATATGTGTTTGTAATCGTATAAAAAAGATTTAAAAACAATAATTTTATGAGTTACATACAACAATATTTCTGCAAAGCACCTCAAGACCTTGCATATCAAGATATTACTGATTTTTTTGCAAATGAAAGAGAGGAGTCAGATAAAATTGAATTTAAATCTTATCATTCAACTGGTAAAAATGATAAATTGCCTAAGCAATTATTAGAACACGTATTATAGACCTTCCCTACAAAAATAAAAAAAACTAACCCGAATGACACAGCATCGCTTTTGGATAGAAAGAAAATTTAGATAATTTAGTAAGGATATGGCACGAAAATACTTTCTGACAAAGGTTTACAGGAGCTCGTTGACAGTACGCCAGCCACTAACAAGCTGCGGGCTTCATCGGCAGGGAAATCTTTCTTTGAAAATTTTGGTGGTTAATAGGAAACTTTTATATCTTTGTGGGTAGGTTGGTGGGTAAAGTGCCGCCGAAAGCCCAGCAGCCGATCGTTGTGTTTCATGCTAAGAAAGACAGTGCAACAAGTTAATGACTAAACAATAATAGCCGACGCACATTTGGCACATTTGCAAGCTCAAACTCACTAGCTGACGCTTCAGCTTGCAAAAGAGCCAAATTTTTGCTGACGCACCCAAAATACAGATTATAATGTACATAACAGAAATAGAAATAATTGACTTCAGGAATTTTCAATCAACAAAAATTGAAAATGGTGAAGTGAAAGGATGCAACATAAAATTTGTAGATGGAGTTAATGTGATTATTGGTCATAATAATTCGGGGAAATCAAATCTAATAAAAGCCCTGGATTTAGTTTTGAATTTCGGAGGAAGCAAGAAACTTGAAATTGATGATTTCAATAAGAACAAGACAATTGCACAATTAATTAATGAACCTCCAAAAGTGAAAATTAGTGTGACTTTTTCTGAATCAGAAAATGAAGAAGAGTTTTCTGATGATTTAGTTACAGCTTCAACGTGGTTAACTAAATTGAATTCTCCATATACAGCAAAACTCACTTACATCTTTTATCTTCCACAAAAGGAACATGAGGACTATAAAAAAGAGATGCAATTGATAGCATCTGATGATATAGAAAATTATTGGTTGGCAATAAAACACCAATTTCTTAGAAAATATACAAGCAAAATTTATAGCGGGAATTCAGAATATAAAAATGTTGTTGACTCTGAAACCAGTAAGAAAATAGACTTTCAATTCTTAGATGCAATAAGAGATGTAAATAGGGATTTATTTACAGGTAGAAATACATTATTACGTGAAGTAATTGATTTCTTCATTGATTACGACATCAAGAGCAATGCAAAATTAGAAAGAAAAGAACAACAAAAACAAATCGCTCAAAAACGAAAGGATTTTTCAGAAGAGGCAAAAAAGCTTATTAAACAACTACAGTCAAGAATGGAGTCAGGAAAAAAAGAAATGCTTTCGTATGCTAGTGATACAGGAGCTTCTTTTGAAAAATCAGAACCTGATTTTGAAGGACATATCTTAGATACAGAACTTTATTCAGCATTAAAACTGATTGTAAAGCATGAAACTGGAATAACAATCCCTGCTACACATAATGGATTAGGCTATAATAACCTCATTTATATTTCTCTTCTTTTGGCAAAAATGCAAAAAGATGCTTCAGGCGATTATTTAGGTAGCAATTCCAAGACTTTTCCAATTTTAGTAATTGAAGAACCAGAAGCTCATTTGCATCCAGCTATGCAATATAAATTTCTGAAGTTTTTATATGAAAATAAAAAAGAAAAGGCAAAGCAAATATTTATAACAACTCATTCACCTAACATAACTGCAGCTGTAAATTTAGATAACATTATTTGTTTTAATAGAGATAACAAAGGAAAACTAAATATAGCCTATTTAGGTAACGCTTTTGCCGAAAGTGAAACGGACTCAAAAGCTTATGTTCAAAGATTCTTAGATGCTACAAAATCGGATATGTTGTTCTCAAAAAAAGTAGTTCTCGTCGAAGGAATTACAGAACAGTTATTGTTGCCTATATTTGCAAATTATGAAAACAAAAGCTTTGAAGATGAGCATGTTTCAGTGATTAATATTGGAGGCAGATATTTCAAGCACTTTTTAAAACTTTTTGATTCAGAAAAACCAAATACAATCAATAAGAAAATAGCATGCATTACAGATTTGGACCCTGTATATACTATTGATGACGATACAAAAAACGAAAAGTGCTATCCTTTCGAAAAACGTGATGATTTGGTTGAATTTAAAGAATGTTCAAATTCTTTAGTTGATGATTATGCAGAATCAAAGCATGCAAATATTAGAAGTTTCTCACAACAAAAGGGTGTTGGGAAAACATTTGAGTATGCACTTGCTTTTGAAAATCTTCAAACAGAAATTTTTATCGGAGAAACCATCGCCAATAAGGATGAGTTGAAGAAACTAGTTGAAGCATACAATAAAGGAAATACCCTAGACGAACTATTAGCCATTTTTAGTTCAAGAGGTTCTGAGAATAGTAGAATCAAAAATGCAATAAGTGCATCTAGTATTGATACTGAAGAAAGAAAGAAACATCTTATTGCTTCAAGGTATTTAAACTCACTATCAAAGGGTGAGAATGCTTATGAACTTGCACAAATATTACAAGCTAATCTTGAAAAAGATAATCCTGTTGATTTTAAGACTCCAATCTATATAAAACAAGCAATTAACTGGATATGCGAATAACGGCTAATACTAACATAGATATTGAACAACATTTTAAAGTTATTGCTGGCCCAGGGGCAGGTAAAACAAAATTTCTTGTTAATCATGTTAAAAATGTACTTGCTAACTCTTGTAGATTATCCAGAAACCGGAAAATTGCCTGTATAACATATACCAATGTTGGGGTTGATACGCTTATTAGAAGAGTAGAAGATGAGAAAGACCATCTTGAAATAAGTACAATACACAGTTTTCTTTTTGTCCATGTTGTAAAACCTTACCTCTTTTTAATTAAAGAGAAATTTAAACTTGACCCAGCTAAGATTGACAATCCTTTCGAGCATATTTTTTCTAATGGCTATTTTAGTCAGACTGATTTACCCAGAAGATATGTTACTGAAAATGACATGAAGGGAATTTATTGGGAAATTTCAGGTAATGAATGTAATCTTAGGATTAAAAACAAAAACAATATCTATCATAATAGTTTAATCAAGTATAAAACATTCTTCTGGGAAAAAGGGATAATACATTATGATGATATTCTTGCATTTGCATGGGAAATAATCAATAAAGATTCAAATGTATTAAGAATCTTAAGAGCAAAATTCCCCTATTTCTTCATTGATGAGTTTCAGGATACAAGTCCAATTCAAACTAAGATTGTAAAAGAAATTGCAGCGCAAGAAACTATTGTAGGAGTAATTGGTGATACTGCACAATCAATATATAGTTTTCAAGGGGCAAGTATGCAACAGTTTATTGATTTTACTTTACCTTCTTTAAGAATATATCAAATTGAGGATAATTGGAGAAGTACGAATCAAATAATAAATGTGTTAAAATCAATACGTACAGATTTAGAACAAAAAAGTCCCGAAAATAAAAACGGGAATTTTCCAAAAATTCTTGTTGGCAATAGTATTCAAGCATTGGAGTATTGCGACACTGTATTTGGTAAAGATAAAGTTGTGACTCTTTCATATATGGTTCCAACCGCAAATGCAATGAGAAAAAGAATTGATGTAGATAATCCTGCAAATATTTTAGTAGAAGAACATTTTGCAGTAGACTCAAATAGTGAGAGGAAAAGATTAATAATTTCTTCAATCAAAGCAATCGAATTCGCACGTCAACAACTTTTTTCAGATGCGATTAAAGAATTAAGTTATCATTTTAGGAAACAAGATGATTTCAAAGGTCAAAAAATCTCACTCACATTTTTAAAGGATTCGCTAAATAAATACAGCTTTATTTCTAATATGTCCTTATGGGATTATTATCAAAATTTAAGTATTAATCCATTCATTACTATATCAAAGATTAGAGAAGGAAAAAATGGTAGTATGACTGATATTGAAAGTTTTTATAAACAAACTACTTATAAGGATATCGCATTGTCGATAAGGTTGTTGAAAGATGAAAGTATACATCGTACAATACATAAAGCTAAAGGTGATGAATTCGATAATGTTTTAGTCGTTGTAAAAGGCAGATTCGGTAGGCAATATGTTGAAAGTCGTGATTTAGCATTTCTTTTAACTCCTGATTTAATAGCAAATGAAGACCATAGAGTCAATTATGTCGCATGCAGTCGGGCAAAAGAAAACTTATTGATAAATGTCCCTAAGTTGTCTGATGGTTCTAAGCAGTTACTGGCTGATAAGTTTGAAATTATTGAGATACCCAACCCATAGAACCATGCACATTAAGCAAACACACATATCAACCTCACGACCCAATTTGCTTAAAGAGCATGTCTCTCCAACGCTTGGATTGGCTGATAGTATAAAGCACGAAATCACAACACGGTATATAAAACATTTGGCGCAAAGTGCTAATTTTAAGGGTGGTACATTTAATAAACATCGCAACGGTTTGATAGGGAATCGCTTTTAAATTCCAAACGTTTCATATACCCATCCGTTATGGGCTATAAAAAGTGACTACGTAAATAATTGAAATTATGAAAAAACTAATACTTTTCTTGACTTTTATACTGACAACATTTTTTGCAGATGCA
>JAQVQJ010000052.1 GCA_028701635.1 Clostridia bacterium
ATCAAAAATATTATTTGCATCTTGTCTTGATGGTATTGAAAAGAAAAGAGCAGATATTGAAACCCATATAATTAATAGTTTATAAATTAAAATCATTTCTTTTTTTAAAAGTAAAATTCCTATTATAGCTATTGCAATATTAAAAAAGAAAGGGAATATAGAAATTATGATATTTTTATAAGACCTTGATTCTTCATGGACTACATACCCTTCTGAAAAACTAAATAATTTGATTTTTTTAATTTTTACACCTAAAAATATGCATGCAAATGCATGTGCAAGTTCATGGATAGTAATTCCAATAAATAATATTTTAGAAATAAAAACATTTAGGTTCATATCTATTTTTTCTCAAGGTATATTTTTTTATTTTCTTTTATAAAGAGGATTGTTTCTTCTTTAATTTCTTTAAAATCTATTTCTAGTTCAATATTACTTTCTATAAAATATTCTTTTTCTTCATTTGATATTTTATATTTATTTCCTTCTTTTTCAATAGTCCATGTTTTTTTTGGAGATGCATTTATTTCTTCAGAATAATTTTCTAACATTTCAGAAATATCTATATTTCCTTGTATTTTTTCATAAAAACTTTTAATCTCTCTATTATCAATAATTTGCATATTTTTAGAATAAAGAGAAGTTGCTTGAATAATAATTAAGGAAAGCACAACTACAATAGAAAGCGATATTAAGATATACTCTAAACTAACTTGTGCTTTTTGGTTCACAGTTAATTTTTCCTTTTCAATCTATTTTTTCTATCTGTTTAAACACATCATCTGCTTTGTCATCAACAGTTTTATTTGCTTTAGTTGTTGTTTTTTGTAATTGTGTTACAACTACTAAAACTATAGCGATTATTGCTGCAATTAATATTATCATTTCAGCAGAAATTTGTGCTTTTTGATCTTTAAATAAATCTTTTAATTTATTCATAATTATTCAAATAATTTATTGGTTATAAGATTATTTAAATCTTTTGGTTAGCTTTATTTTTTTGTTTTCTATTAGTTAAAATAAAAAAAGAAAAAGAATAAAATTATTGTGCTTCAGCAAGCTTTCTATCAATAACTTCTTTAAATACTTCGAATGGTTGAGCTCCAATTACCTTTTCTCCATTTATTAAAAATGCAGGTGTTCCGGTAACTCCTTGTGCTTGTCCATCTTTAAAATCATTTAAAACTTCTTCTTTCATATCTCTGTTATCAACACAGCTATCAAATTTAGTTTGATTTAAACCAATTTCTTTTGCATATTGTTTATAGCTTTCAATTCCACCATCAACTCCACTTGAGAATAATTTGTCTTGCATTTCATAGTATTTGTCTTGTTCTCCAGCACATTCTGCTGCTTCTGCAGCACCTTGAGCAAATTGATGTATACTTAATGGAAAATCTCTATATACAAATTTTACAAGTCCCTTATCTATATATTCTTTTTTAATAGAAGGGAATGTTTGTGTATGAAATCTTTGACAATAAGGACATTCATAATCACTAAATTCAATTATTGTTACTGGTGCATTTGTATTACCTAAAAATGCATCGTCATCAATTAAATTTTGATAAGGATTATTAGTAGCAATAGCGTCTGTGTTTTCAGTTTCTGTTACTACCTCATTATTTTTACTAATTTGTGTGAATAGTATTGTTAAAGCTATTACAAGTATAGCTGAAAGTAAAATAATTATCCATTTTGAATTTTTGGATTGTTTTTTTTTATTTTTCATTGTACTTACTCCATTTATAGTTTTTTAATTTTAAGTAACAACGAGTTACTTATAACACTTACACTACTAAGTGCCATTGCTCCGCCTGCTATCATTGGATTTAAAAGCCATCCTGTTAAAGGGTACAATAATCCTGCTGCAATTGGTATTCCTAGAACATTATAAAATAATGCCCAGAACATATTTTGTTTTATTTTTGTCATTGTAATTTTACTTAGTTTTATTGCTTTACTAACATCTGTAAGGTCATTTTTCATTAGAACAATGTTTCCAGTCTCCATTGCAACATCTGCCCCAGACCCCATAGCAATTCCAATATCTGCTTGAGCAATAGCAGGACCATCGTTGATTCCATCTCCAACCATGGCTACTTTACCTAATTTTTGTAAATCTTTAACATAGTTTGCTTTATCTTCAGGTAAGACTTCAGCAAAATAATTTTGAATGTTTACTTTTTTTGCAATTGCTTTTGCGGTTCTAATGTTATCTCCAGTAATCATATATACAATTATATTTTGTTCTTGTAATTTTTTAATTGCATAACTTGAACTTTCTTTAATTTCATCTGCAACAGCAACAAGACCAATTAAAGTATTATTTTCAGCAAGCATCATTACTGTTTTTCCATCGTTTTCTAGGTTTTCAATTATTTGTTTATTTTTACTAACATCTACATTTTTTTTATTCATTAATCTTAAATTTCCAAAATAATAAATGTTATTGTTTATTTTTGCTGTAATTCCGTGTCCTGCAATTGCATTAAAATCAATTACTTTAATTAAATTTAAATTTTCTGCTTTATTGACAATTGCTTCAGCTAAAGGGTGTTCACTTGCTTTTTCAATACTTGCAGCAATCGTAAGTAGTTCATCTTTATTTAATTTATTTAAACTTATGATGTCTGTAACTTCTGGTTTCCCTTTAGTTATTGTTCCGGTTTTATCTAAAATTACATATTTTATTTTATGTGCAATTTCTAATGCTTCCCCTCCTTTAATTAAAATCCCTTCTTTTGCACCTTTCCCTGTCCCTACCATTATTGCAGTAGGTGTTGCAAGTCCTAATGCGCAAGGACATGCTATTACTAATACAGCAATGCTTGTTAATAGTGCAAAATTAAATCCTGCACCTACTAAAAAATACCAAATTAAAAAAGTTGTAATTGCAATTAATAATATTATTGGCACAAAATAAGATGATATATTATCTGCAAATCTTTGTATTGGTGCTTTACTTCCTTGAGCGTCTTCTATTAATTTAATTATTCTTGCAAGAGTTGTGTTTGACCCAACTCTTGTTGCAACAAAACTTAAAGTTCCAAATTTATTAATAGTTCCACCAATAACATTGTCTCCAGTTATTTTCTCAATTGAAATACTTTCTCCTGTAACCATTGATTCATCAACAGTTGAAGATCCTTCAATTACTTTTCCATCAACAGGTATTTTTTCTCCTGGTTTTACAATTATAACGTCCCCTTCTATAACTTCATCAACAGGTATTTTTATTTCAATATTATTTCTAATTACTGTTGCAATTTTAGGTTTAAGTTCAATTAATGCTTTTATAGCATCTGATGTTCTTTGTTTTGCTTTTGCTTCAAGAAGTCTACCTAATATAACTATTGTGATTAATACTGCACTTGCTTCAAAATAAAGATGCATTCCATTTGTAAATAGAATATAAACACTGAAAAAATATGCAGCAGAAGTACCAAGTACTATTAATGTGTCCATGTTAGCTGTTTTTACTTTTAAAGCTGTAAATGCACTTTTATACATTTGTCCTGCAACAATAAATTGTATTGGAGTTGCAAGAAGCCAAATAATATAGTTTTGAAATGGAATTTGATTTATTGTAAAAAACATACTTAAAACAAACACTGGTATTGTTAAAATTAAACTAAATATAAATTTATTTTTAAGGTTTTTAATTTCTTTTTTTTCATTTTCTGAATTGTTTGTTTTTCCTGTATTTAAATTTGCTCCATAACCTTTACTTTTAACCACTGAAATTAATGTGTCAGGTGTGAGTTTATTTTCATTATATTGAATAGTTGCTTTGTTTGTAGTTAAGTTTACATTTGATTTAACTACTCCATCTGTTTTAGTTAATGCTTTGTTAATAACTGCTGAGCAGCTCGCACAATGCATTCCATTTATGTCAAGTGTAATTTTTTTCATATTTAATCAAATTTATGTTTTTTTTAAAATAAAGAATATTACATATTTCTCCTTTTTAATTATAAATGTTATTTTTGGTAATAACTATTATTTTCCCTTATTACAATATTTAGATGGCTTGTTTGGAATTTAATTTATTTTTTATGTAATTGTAGTTGCATCACTAAAATTAAGATCTTATTTAACAATAAATGTCCCAGGTATCATACCCATCCAACAACTCCATCTAATAGTTCCTGCTTCAGTTGGTGTGAATTCAATTGTTTGTTCGCCTGGTTTTACATCAAAGGCTAAGTTGTAACTTGGGACTTGAATAGCATTATTACATCCATTAAGTTCTTTTCCATTAATTATCCATTTTACTGGAATTCCTTTTTTAAGAATAAACTTATTTGGTTCAAAACCATTATTTGTAACATCCATTCTTATTTCTTGAAATCCATCCTTTAAGGTTATTTGTGGTGAATTTGGATCTTCAATTGTGTTTACTTTAGTTATATTATTGCTGCTAACAATTGCACCAATATCATATCCTGAACCAGTTAAAATTAACCCATTATTTAACATAATTACTCCAAGTATTATCACTACTATTCCAGATAATTTTAATATTTTTTGAGTAACTTTGCTTGAAACAAAACTTGCAAAATATCCAAATCCAATCATTACTGGTAATGTTCCAAGTCCAAATACTAATAATAGTTTAGCTCCTTCAAGCATGCTACCAGTTCCTGCTGCCATAATGTAAATTGCTTGAAGTGGACCACAGGCTATCATTAATCCATTAAGAAGTCCGATTATTAATGGGCTGTTTGATTTATTTGAATTTGTTCCAATAAATTTACTAATTATTTTTGGTGTTTTAAATTGTATTTTTCTAAGTGTTGGAAAAACATTTAGCATTTTTAATCCAAATAAAATTAAAAACAATCCTGCTAATAACCCAATTAATCCTCTCATACTTGGAGTGAATGCGATAAATGATCCTAATAAACCAAATAATGCACCAATAATTGTATATGATATTGTTTTTCCTAAACCATACATTAAATGAGAATTATGTGGTTTTTTTCCATTTTTTACATCTTTTGCAGTGTAGCTAATAACAAATCCACCACACATACTAATACAATGAAATCCAGTTAATATACCTACAAAGAATAATAATCCAAGGCTCATGTTTTGACTAATGCTTGGCATTTGTATTCCTTCAATAAAATGGAATAAAAAATATATTGCAATTAATAATCCTATTATTAAAAATATCCATCCAGCTTTACTAATTTTTGTTTTTTTATTTGAATCTTCTATTATATAACAGGTGTATTTTTTTTCTTCAATTTTATATAATATTTCATCTAAGTTTGTTTTTGTGTTATCAAAAGTTACTTCTCCTTCTTCTTTGGAATAATTGAAGGTAATTTGTTTAACTCCTTTTATTTTTTGTGCTTGTTTAATTATTATTTTTTCGCAGCTTTCGCAAGTTGTTCCTTCTGCTTTAAATTTTCTTTTTATCATCACCATATGTGATTACCTTGTAGCCTTCATTTTCAATAATTGATTTTATTTTTTCTACTGTTATTTTAGTTTCATCAAATGTAACTATAACTGTATTTTCTTTGTAGGATATTTGGGTGTTCATTACTCCAGTTGTTTCATCTAATTCATCTTTAACTAATGTTTCACAACTAACGCAGTGCATCCCTGTGGTTTTAAATAACATTTTTGTCATAATTTTTCTATCCTTAATTTATTTATTTTTAATTTTTATTATTATTTTGTAATAAATATCTGTTTGAAACTACTTATGTATTTTACTTGAAACTAGTTTCTTGTAAATTTATATAAGTGGTTACTTTGCTAATATTTTTATGTTATCTAAAAAATTAATTTGGGTTGTTGCAATTATTTTAATTGCAAGTATAGTTTATTTTATATCTAATGGTTTTGTGAAAAAGGAAAATTCAGTTTATGCAGGAAAAGTGATTTTATATAAAGATCCTACATGTGGGTGTTGTTCTGAATATGCGTCTTATCTTAAAAGTAATGGTTTTAATGTTAAAATAATTACAATTGATGATATGGCTAGTATTAAACAAAAGTATGGAATTCCAAGTAATTTAGAAAGTTGTCATACTGCTATTTTTGGAGATTACTTTGTTGAAGGCCATGTGCCTATTGAGTCTGTTGAAAAAATGCTAACTGAAAAACCAGCAATTAACGGTATTTCCCTACCAGATATGCCTCCTGGGTCACCTGGTATGCCTGGCATAAAAAATGAAATTTTTAAAGTTTATTCAATAACAGATGATGGGTATGATATATTTCAAAACATATAAAATAGGAGTTTAATATGAATAAAAATAATATGAATAGAAATAATGTTTTTATAATTTTAACTGTGGTTTTTGCAGTTTTGTTTTTTGTAACTTTTACTGGAGTTTATAAATTTGGGTATAATCTCCCACATAATTACATTTTTTCAAAATCAATGCATAACTCAATGATGGGAGAATCTGGGTATGGTTGTTGTACCCAAATAGCATGTGTTTTTTGTTTAACTGATTCTGAACATAAAGGTGTTTGTGATTGTTTTGAGGAAGTTGTAAATGGAGAATCACCATGTGCAGAATGCGTGGGTAATATTTTACAAGGTAATGGAAATAAATATTTAGCAAAATCTTTTGCAAAAGCAATTAGTGAAAAAATGGGTGATGAGTATCTTTTACCATTAAAAGACATAATTGCTCAAAAATATAATGTTCCGGTAAATGAACAATATTAGTAATATTTAAAACATGTTTATTGCAAATAATACTTATGAGAAATAAACATGTTGGATTATTAATAATCAGTGTTGCATTAGTTATTGGATTAATTATATTTTTATTTAATAGAGCGTTAGATAAAATTGTATTAGAATCTTGTACTCATGGGTCCTCATGTACTATGTGGTCTACATTAAGTATTCAAACATGGATAAGTATAATTTTAATGTTTTTTGTTATTTTAATTGGATTGTATATTTTCTTTTTTGCTAAGGATAATACTTATAAAAGTAAAAAAATAAACAAGAAGGATTATACATTTATTCTTTCTGATTTATCAAAAGATGAAAAAGAAATTTATGAAAAAATAATTGATTCTCAAGGAACTATTTATCAATCAAAATTAGTTGAATCATCAAATTATAGTAAAGTAAGTGTTACAAGAATTTTAGATAAACTAGAAGGTAGAGATTTAATTGAAAGAAAAAGAAGAGGGATGACAAATATTGTTATTTTAAAACATAAAAATAACTAATTTATTTTAATTTCACTTTAATTTATTAAGTGTGTTTTAACGCCTGTTTTTATTTGTTTTTATCTATAATATATATTTATGATAAAATCAATATATCTTGAAAACTGGAAAACCCACCTTGATTCTAAACTTTCCTTTCAAAAAGGAACAAACATACTCTTAGGTGTAATTGGTTCTGGAAAATCAAGTGTTGTTGATGCTATTTGTTATGCTTTATATGGTACTTTTCCAACACTTTCAAACAGGAAAATAACTTTAGATGAAACTATAATGTTCAAGCCAGTTCAAAAAGAAAGCTTTAAGGTTATTTTAGAGCTTTTGCAAGAAGATAAACTATATTTAATAGAAAGAGAAGTATTTTCTGGAAATAAATCAAACTCTGCAAAAGTATATCTTGAAGGAAAGTTAATGGCTGGTCCTAAAAAAAGCGATGTTGATGAATTTATATCAAAGCTTTTAGGTATTGATTATAATCTTTTTATAAAAGTTGTTTATTCTCAACAAAACGAAATTGATTATTTTTTAAAAATAGCACCTTCTAAAAGAAAAGAACAGTTTGATGATCTTTTTGGTATATCTCATTTTGAAAATATAAAAGTTTCAACAAGGGAGATTGATAGACTTTTAAATCATGAAATTGATAAAAATGAACTTTTATTGAAACAAATAACTACTCAGATTTCAAACTATAATCTAGATGAGCTTTTAGAAAAAGAAAAAGACGCAGTTGAAAAAATAACTTCTCTTGAAAAAGAAATTTTAGAAAAAGAAGAAAATACATCTGCTTTAAGTAAAGTAATTTCTGAAAAGAAACTGATTAAAGAAAAGCATGAATCTTTAACTTCTCAAATCTCTTTATTTACATCCAGGCTTGAAGATTTTAATAAAGAATATACTTCCCTTTTAGAAAAAACTACCCTTTCTTCTAAAGAAGAACTTGATATCTTTGAAAAAGAGGTTTTTGAAAAAGAAAAATATTTTAAAGAAAAACAAAATAAAAACAAAGAAACTGAGATTTTAAAAAAATCCTTAGAAAATAAAATTTCTTTTTATGAAAATAATATTTCTCA
>JAQVQJ010000053.1 GCA_028701635.1 Clostridia bacterium
AGGCACGCATATTTCCAATATGAGGATAATAGTAAACTGTTGGTCCGCAAGTATACATCTTAACCGTGTTATTCTTCGGCTTTAATTCTTCCTTTTGTCTAGTTAATGAATTATAGACTTTCATTTTCATTTCCTTTTACACTTAATTTTATATTCTAATATAGAAGAGTAGTGCTACTGAGCGGATTTTAAAATCGAGGTCATACAATAATCAAAATATCTAGCTGGTAAATTCTTTGCAGAAATTGCATTTAATTTTGAATAAATATATTTTTCATTGTCCTTGATTAAATCACTAAATTTAACAAAATAAATATTCCCAAGATTAGAATAGGCCTGTGTTAATATGATAGGCTTATTAAATTCTAAAATACAAGATGTATTCAAATCTTTGTTGATATTTATTAGAGAGGTAAAGACTTTTTCATCTTCATCTTTATTGATAACAAAGCCATTTTCTTGGAGTTTATCAACAAAATCTTTTGTACTTACGAACATTCCACTAAAATTACTAATTTCTATTACTTGTTGTTTAAAATCATTAGAGTCGAACTTTATATGTTTGAATTGTTCGAATAGCGGATCTTTAATTGAATCTATAATTTTCTCAAACCTATCATCTATATCAAGGGTATGTAGAATAGATATTTCAAAATTAGATTGTTCATCATCGAGTAACTTAACTTTATAAACTCTCTTTCCATTTTCTAAAATAAATGCATTATAAAGTCTGCCATTTTTATATTCGCCCCAGATTAATTTTTCAAATAAAGACTTAAAAGGTTCGCTAGAAGACAAAATATCAAAATTTTTGTTGTTATATTTTCTATTATTGATAAAAGCCTCGAATAATCTATTCTTCTGTTTTTCAATATCATCAGTTTGTCCAATTGCAAGTTGGTCATTTAAATCTTCAATATTTATTTTTGATTTTTTTGACAATATAACAAATATTTCATTTTTCCATTCCGGAGTTATATTTTCAGTTTCTTTAATATCAGGAAACAATTTCAAAATTTCGATTTTCCCGCTGTTTGTTAAACATTCTGTTAAATATTTTGCTTCTTTTTCTCTCCCTAACGAGAATAGGTTTGAGGCAAAATCAACAAGACTTTCTGTTAATGGCTCTTGACTGAAAAGAGAAATCATTCTAATTGCCCATTTTGCTTCTTTTATATCAGTTTTTTCTTTTAGAATGTCAAAGAGTTTAGATGAAAAATTATTAAGATCATTTTCATCAAAAATATTTTTTAAATATTCTAGATTTTTTAAATTGTTTAGATTTTTTTCTTCTTTAAAAAGGTTAATTAAATAGGTTATTGCAACATTTTCCGCTTCAAATCCACTTTTTAATTTCATTTCGAATTTATTAAAGGGAAGACCTAAGGTGCGTTCTTGTGGTTCTTTAACTTTTCTGCGAGCAGCATATAAAAATTGTTTTTCGCTTTTTGCATCTGGACTTTCCATAATTTCTAACCTTTCAGCAATAATGGTTCTCAAACTTTCATTTGAAGCTCTGTCATACATATCTTTCAATCTTGTTAAGGCTTCATTATCTTTACCAAAAGATAAAAATACACATGCGATTCGCTCTCTAACATCGTCGGAAATTGTGTCCAAAAGTCTTTTATCTAATTCAAGAAATGTTTCTCTTTTATATTTCTTTAATATATGAGTATTTAATTCCTCATTAAGATTATTTTCAGAAATAAAATCATCAATCAGCATTTTAATGCCTCTTGCTGTGTTAAAATCTGTAATCATTTCTAAAATTTTATATTTATCTTCAATATTAGAATTAATATAGTCTAATGTCCAAGCTTCATTCTCATTGAAAAAGTTTTGCATAAATTCAATAGCAGGTCGTTTCCAAGTGAAAAGAGATTCTGTCTTTTCGCTTTCAAATGCTTTTAAAATGAGAGGAAGATATAAATTTTTTTCGATATTGCAATCCTTTACAATTTCAATAAATCTATCAAAATATCTTTCTAAATAATTGTAAACTTCTTTATTGCTAACATATTTTATTTGTCCAATTTGTCCAACAAATATCTTTCTAACAAAATGAAAAACAGCCTCGAAATTCTGTTTTATTAAAAGTAGTCTAATAAAATTATTCAATGCAAAGGAATAGTTTCTTAATTGAAAAATTAAGTCTGAAAAATCATCAAGAATTTTATAATCCTTGGATAGCTCGCCTATATTTTCAACCAAGGAGTTTAGTTCTTCCTCGGTTAGATTAGTTTTTACAAATTTTTCAATATCAATTTGTTCCTTGAAATTGAAAATTTTATTTAATTTATCTTCTATTTGCTTTATTTCTCTTAGTATTTCCATAACTTAAAGTATATCAAAGATTTTAGCTTAATCAAAGTTTTTAGTAACAATTAAATCATCAAAGTTATTTTGTAGCGAACGCTTTTCTAAAATCCTTCTAAACTGTGCTTCGGTTACTAATTTTAGCTTTTGATTCGGGTAAATAACGTAGATGATATTATATTTTTGATGATTAATTTCTGGAAGAATTTTATAAAATGGAGTTGAAGAAGGTACGCAAAAGTTTTTAACACTCATAGGTCGATTTTTATTTAATTTTTTATTTAAAAGAGAGGAGTATTTCCCTTGAAATCTTCCCTCAATAGTACTCATAAAAAGGAAAATCGATATTATACACAGTGAAAAATTAATACTTAAAAAAATAGAAAAAATGAAGAGAATTAAAAAAATTAGTGAAAAAATTACGTTAAGTGTACAGGCAATTCTATAGACTTTTTTGGGCTTATATTTCATTCTTAAAAAGCCGGTTAAAATTCGTCCACCATCAAGAGGATAGGAGGGCAGAAGATTAAAAATTGCAATTGAAAAATTTGCAAGAGCAAAAGTGTAAGAGTAAACATAAGTTATAGGATAAAACCACCACAAAGCCATTGTTCCAAGAATTAAAAAAATATTAACCAAAGGACCTGCAAAAGCGATTTTTATTTCATCTTTTGGATTAAACGAAAACTCTTCAAAAGAAAGGCAAGCACCAAAAGGCAAAATCCATATTTTATCAAGCCTATACCCTAATTTTTTTGCAACGAAAGCATGTCCCAATTCGTGCAGAATTATTGCGATTAAATAAGGTAGAATAATTGAGCTATATCCTGTTAAAATAAGCAAAATAAAAACAAATAGGGTAGCAGGGTGAATGCGTAAATTTCTCACATATTTAATTTATGAGCAAACACATTTAAAAAGACTTCGTTATTACGAAGTCCTTTGTTTTTTTAAATAATATACATAGAATTCTTGTACGACTAATAAAATTCAAGTAAGCATAAGTTACTAATATGAAAGTCACTTGGCGGGATAAATTCTATTACGGCATTGGTAATTTAGGCTATTCAACTATTGCATCGACACTATCAAATTTTATGATGTTTTTTGGAACCAGCGTGCTTGGAGTTTCAGGAATTTTAATGGGTTTAGCAATTTCTATTAGTGTTGTTTGGGATGCAGTATCTGATCCTATTGTGGGATATTATTCCGACAATTCAAACTCAGCTCTTGGGAAACGCCACTCTTTTATTCTTGTTGGAATTTTAGGAATGTGTGCCATTAATTTAGTGATTTGGCTTATTCCAGTTTCTGCGCCAGAAGGAATAAAATTTGTTTGGATACTTTTTTCTTTGCTATCAGTACAAACATTTTGCACATTGTTTTCAACTCCATATTTAGCACTTGGACTTGATATGACAAATGACCCTCACCAACAAACATCAATACAATGTACAAAAACAATCTTTTTTTTATTAGGAATGATGTTGCCGACTACGTTTATGTTTTTGTTTATGCCTTCTAGTGCTGGAACGCAAGGTCAATTATTAGCACAGGGTTATATTAACATCGCATACGCCGCTTCTTCAATATGTTTAGTGTTTGGGCTTATTACTTTTTTTGGCACTATAAAATGGGGAACAAAGTTTGTTTGCAGTAGTTATAAAACTGAATTTAAAAAGGAAAAAATCTCTTCAATTTTTAATGATTATTTTAAGCTTATAAAGAAAAAAAATTATCGAAATATTATCTTTGGATATGCGATTAGTATAGTTGCATCAACAACTATTACCGCATCAGGTTTGCATATGTTTACATATTGTTTTCACTTTAATTCTCAACAAATATCAATGGTTATGGGGTCTTTGCTGGTTGGTGCTATTTTATCGCAACTTTTTTGGGGAGCACTATCTAAAAAAATTGGTAAAAAGATGTCATTAATTCGTGGGCTTTCAATAGGAATTCTGGGGATAATATTAGTTTGGGGTATTTTTACAATTAGAGGATTTTTAACTACTGAAACGCTTTTATATGTAACAATGCCAATCATTTTTATAATTGGATTTGGAACAGGCGTTTTGTATTCATTCCCAATATCTATACTTTCGGACATAATGGCAGCAGATAAAGAATTGATTGGAAAAAATAAATATGGAACTTATTCCAGTATGGCAACATTAACTTTCAAAATGTCCGATGCATTTTCTTTAATGGTTATAGGAATTGTATTAGACTTAATTAAATTTTCTGCTGCATCTCCCGTTCAGCCACTTTCAGTTCAAAAAGGATTAGGTCTATTGGTTATATTAGGTGCTATAATTTCACTTGGACTTTCTATTCTTGTTTATAATAAATATAAAGAAACAAGCCCTGAAGCTTAATAAGTAATTTATAAAGAAAGGTTTTATCAAAAATTAATGGAAAAGATTTGGGCGAAGTCCTTGGAAAATTGATTTTTTTATGTTAAAATTTTAAGAATTTGAGGGGCTACATGAGTGATTTTACAAAAGATAACAACAAGAATGACGAAGAAAATATTATAATGCCGGGGCAAATGTGCTATGATGAATTAGACCCTATTATTGAAAAAAAAGAAATTAAGCAAGCACAAAAAATAGCAGGGCAACTAAGTCTAATGGAATTAGATACTAATGGTAATAATAAGTCCAAGGGAAGTGAAAATTTGGATAGAATTGACGACGAGAAAATTAATGATGAGATTAAATTAGAATCCTCACAAGAGGAAAATATTCTTGATGAAATTGAAAGAGATAAAAAATCTAGGAAAAGAGAAAGCAAGAAGAGTCAAATAAAGTTTGATTTAGACTCTGCTGGAAATGATAACAGAATTATTTTAAATGCACTTGAAGAAGTTTTGCATAATTCTATGATTCCGTATACAGAGCATGTCGTTTTAGACAGGGCTCTTCCTCGTGTTGAAGATGGACTAAAACCAGTACAAAGAAGAATTCTCTATACTATGTTAGAGTTGGGGCTTGAACCAGAAAAACAGTTTAGAAAGTCTGCCAGAATAGTTGGAGATTGCATGGGTAAATATCACCCGCATGGCGATAGTTCTGTTTATGATGCAATGGTTAGAATGTCGCAGAGTTTCTCTTTGAGAGAACCGCTTGTTCTAGGGCATGGAAACTTCGGCTCGATAGACGGAGATTCGGCGGCGGCTATGCGTTATACCGAGGCAAAATTAACTCCACTTGCAATGGAATTGCTAAAAGATTTAGAGAAAAATACAGTTGCATGGAATTTAAATTTCGATGATACTTTAAAAGAACCGGCTACACTACCGGGAAAATTTCCAAACCTTCTTGTAAATGGAGCATCAGGAATTGCGGTTGGTGTTGCTACTAACATTCCGCCACATAATTTAACTGAAGTTATAGAGGGTGTTATTGCATTTATAAATAATCCTAAAATAACTCTTGAAGAAATGATGAAAATTATAAAAGGGCCAGACTTCCCAACGGGAGGTATAGTTTATGTTGGAAACGAATTAGAACAGGCATATAGAACGGGGAAAGGTAAAATAATAATTAGATCAAAGATAGATTTAGAAGAAAAGGCAGATAGAAAAACATTAGTTATTACTGAAATTCCATATCAAACTAATAAGGCGACACTTTTACAAAAAATTGCCGAGTTAAGAGAAAATAATAATAAAGGAATTTTAGCTGGCGTTGTTGAGATAAGAGATGAGTCGGACAGAAAAGGTATGCGCGCAATAATTCGTTTAAAGAAAGAAGCGAACGAAAAAATAATTCTTGATTATTTATATAGACAAACAGGATTAGAAACAACTTTCGGTATTAATATGGTTGCGATAGCGGGCGGAAAACCAAGACAAATGGGAATTTTGGAAATAATTTCATACTACGCTGAATATCAAAGACAAGTTATTTATAGAAGAACTAAATATGATTTAGACCAAGCAAAAGAAAGGGCTCACATTTTAGAAGGGCTTTTAGTTGCTATCAAAAATATCGATGAAGTTATTAAAATTATTAAAGCCTCTGCATCTGTAAGCGATGCGAAGTTAAAATTAAGGGCAAAATTCCAGTTATCTGAGAAACAGGCTCAAGCAATTTTAGATATGCGACTTGCAAGACTTGTCAATCTGGAAGTAACAAAATTAATTGAAGAATTAAAACAATTAAAGGAAAGAATAGCTCAATTAACAAAAATCTATGAAAGCAAAAAATTACAAAATAATGTTGTAAAAACCGAATTAAGCGAAATAAAAAGAAAATATAAATCAAATCGAAGAAGTGTTATAGATAAAAGAGAAAGAGTTGTAGAAACTACAAAAGTAAAAGAAGAGCCTATCGTTATTGAAAACGACGTGATTTTGGCTATTACGGCGGATAATATGATTAAATCTATTTCTGTTAAGAACTATAACTTATCGCAAAAAGATGTTAATGAAAATACAACTCTTTCCTATGTTCATACACAACTTTTAACAGTTAAAAATACTAAAAAGATTTTAATTTTTACAGATAAAGGTAATTGTTATAAAACAATTGCAGATAATGTTCCAGATTCAAAATGGAGAGATAAGGGCGCACAATTAAAAGCTATAGATAAGAAAATTTCTAGTGAAGAAAGTCCTGTAAAAATTATTGAAATGCCAGAAAACTTAGATAAAAAAGAATTGATTTTCTTTACTGCTTCCGGTATGGTAAAACGTTCATCTCTAACAGATTATGACATTGCAAAATCTTATTTTCAAGCAATAAAAATGAAAGATGATGACAAGGTTATTAATGTTGAATTTTATGAAGATAAGGGCTCAATATTGATTGTTTCAAAAAATACAATGGTATTAAATTTTGAAAAAACAGATATTCCTGTTCAAGGAAGAGTTACTGGCGGAGTTAAAGGAATTGGGTTAGATGATAGCGATAGTGTTATCTATGGAACTCAAATAACTAGAAGTGGTAATTTAACTATTATGACAGATAGGGGATTTGCAAAGAGTGTTCCGGTTGCTGAATTTGGACTATCTGCACGTTATCGTAAAGGTTTGCGAGCAATTTCATTAAATGGCAAAGGCAAAGGTCTTATTTTTGCTGATTTCACAACAGAAAAAGATTATATAGCAATAAATTTAGGCGACAAGATTAAACTTGTTGAAGATATAGAAGTTGAAAATCGTTTAAGCGAGGGAAAACAAAAAATTAAAGAAAATATTTTATCAGCAAGCAAGTATTATTTCTAATAATTCTTTGATTTAAAACAAAATTTGTGCTAATATTTAACAATGAATAACGCAGACATGATGAATATTAGTTCGGATTCCACCATAAACAAGTTGGTGCTTTTATTTGTATTGGAAAAAATTGAGATTCCATTAGCGGAAAACTCAATTCTTGATATATGTTCAAGCCGAAATAGCTGGATAAACTATATGGAATGTAAAGAAATTTTATTTTCCTTGCTGGATGTAGGATTTATTTATAATGTCGATTTAGCAAAAGGTGAAGAAGCAAGATATACAATTACATACGAAGGACAAAATTGTCTTTCACATTTCTATCGTAGAATTCCACTTATTTTAAGAGATACAATAACAGAATTTACCAAGCAGAACCGAATAACATTTAAACGCAGTCAAGAGTATTTAGCAGACTACGAAAAAATGGAAGATGGTTCATACAACTTAAAACTAAAAATTCGTTCGCCATTAGCAAATGACCCAATGTTTTTATTAGAATTTCGTGCACCAACTCGTTCAAGTGCAATAAATGCGGTTAAATTATGGCGTGAAAAAGCACCATCGATTTATGAACATATTTACGAAACCCTAATCGAAGAAGAATAATACCTTGATTTATTGATTCATTCATGTTATAATCGCCATACTTTTGGTATGCCCTCATGGTCAAGAGGTCAAGACGTCGCCCTCTCACGGCGGAATCAGGGGTTCGATTCCCCTTGGGGGTACCAAT
>JAQVQJ010000004.1 GCA_028701635.1 Clostridia bacterium
GAGATAGATGGAATATTTAGGGCGTGTCATAACCTAATATGGAAAAAAGAAACAATTAACCCAACAGACGCTTTTTATGAGTTTTGTAAATTATTCTTTATTAAACTAAAACAAGATAAGGATTTACATAATAATTATATCAATAAAGGACAATTTCCACCAATAGAAGAATTTAAGTTTTCTGAACAATGGATAAATCAACAAGGTGCAGTAAATCCAGTAAATTCTATTTTGTTTAAGGAGGAGTTATTACCCTTTTTAAAAAAAGAAAGAGAAGATAAAGGAAAGAAAAGAATATTTGAAGACAATGAAAACATTAATCTTCAATCAGCAACGATTAAAGAAGTAGTTAAATTATTAGAAAATGTTGATTTCTACAATATTGATGAAGACTTAAATGGGCGAATGTTTGAAACATTTTTATCCGCTACTGTAAGAGGTAAAGATTTAGGACAATTTTTTACACCGAGAACAGTTGTTAAATTTATGGTTAAAATGGCTAATATTAAAGTTGGTAAAGACAATATTGATAAAATATTTGATGGGTGTAGTGGTTCTGGTGGTTTTTTAATAGACGCTATGGCGGATATTGTTAAAAAAATAGAAGATATGAAAAGTTTAACAAACAAAGAAAAAGAAAAATTAAAAGAGAAAGTATATTTAGGAAATATTTACGGTTCTGAAAAAAGTTTAAAGAACTCAAGAGTTACAAGAATGAATTTATGGTTTCATGGAGATGGTTCAAGTAATGTTTATTGTTTAGATACCTTAGATAAGAATTTTAAATATGATAAAAGTCTTTCAGACGAAAGGAAAAAAGAAATTGAAGAATTAAAAGATAAAATATTAAATCAAGATTTAAGGTTTGAAATAATCTTTACAAATCCCCCATTTTCTACAAAATATGAATGGAGTAAAAAAGACGAAAGAGAAGTTTTAGAAGAATATGATATTAGTTATAAGGAATTAAATAAGGAAAAAGATAAACGAGTTTCTTCTTTAAAATCTAATGTTATGTTTATTGAGAGGTATTGCGATTTATTAGAAGAAGGTGGAAAACTCTTAACTGTTATTGATGAAAGCGTTTTAAATGCAGACCAAGAAAAATATTTTAGAGAGTATATTTTAAAGAAATTTATTGTTAAGGCAGTTATTTCTTTACCGAGAAATACTTTTACAAATGCGGATACTGGGACTAAAACATCTATTTTATATCTAAGAAAAAAGATAACCGAAGACGAAGAACAGCCACCAATTTTTATGGCTATTTCTGAAAATATAGGACATAGTGATAGTGGAAGACCAGAGCCAGATAAATGCGATTTATGGGAAATATTGAAAGAATATCAAAAATGGGAAAATGGAAGTTAAAACATTTATTCTTAATAAAACTGAAAATTTAGATAAACTTAGTTGTCACAGCCACGACCCAGAAGTATTAAAATTAATTTCAAGGTTAAGAAGTTCTAAATTTAAGATTAAACTAAATAAATTATTATCAGAAGATATAATTTCTGGACCGATGGGTTTTCAATTACATACATATGATTATGTTTCAGAAAATTATCCCGATGCTGTAAAATTATTACAAATTTCTAATATTGATGAAAATGGGCAAATAATTAATATTGATAGAGATAAATATATTCCAAAAGATAAGAATGAAGAATTAAAAAAATCACAAGCCAAAAAGAACGATTTGATTATTGCTAAAACTGGAACAATCGGGAGAATTGCTTTATTTAACGAAGAATATGAAGCAAATTTAAATCAAGCATTAGGAATAATTAGATTAAAAGAAGAACACGAAGGGATAAATATAATTCCAGAATTTATACATCTTTATCTTAATAGTTATTTTTCTCTTAAACAATTTATGAGATTAGGAGGATATAGGGCAGGACAAAGTGGGTTATCTCTTGATGAGATTGGTTCTATTTATTTAATTCTTCCAAAAGAAGATAAACAGAGAGAAATTTTAGATAAAATAAACGAACTAAAAAAGAAGGTTGAAGAAGAACAAAATCTTTATCAAAACACACTTCATAAATTAAATACTGTTCTTGATGAATATACTAATTTAAATTTAAGTAACATCTCTAAAACATGGATTACCCCAAGTGAAAAGATATTTGATAGAATTGATTGTTATTTTAATTCTCAACAATTAGAAAAAATACAAGAAATTATTAATAATTTAGATAAAGATAAATTTGAGATTGTTAAAGCCAAGAAATTAGATGTTATTTCAGTTATGGATAAAACAGAGAGAGAAAGCAATAAAACTCACATTTTCAAATATGTAGATATTGGTAATACTGAAAAAGATTTAGGTTGGATTTTAGGTTTTGAAGAAGATATATTATTTAATTTACCTTCAAGAGCAAAAATGAAAGGCATGGAAGATGATATTTTAATTCCAAGACCAATCGGTTCAACACAAGGAATTATTAAAATCCCTTCTGATTTTGATGGAGAATTATTTACAACAGGAAATATACAAATAAGACCAAAAAACAAAGATGAGGCGATATTATTATGGGTTATGTTAAAAAGTGATATTATGCAGAAGCAATTTTTCTATTTACAATCTGGATGTTCTCAACCAGAGATTTCTCCAAACAATTTTAAAAAATATGTCTTATTTCCCTTTCCAAAAGGAAAGATAAGAGAGGAAATAATAAAAAAATCTTCTGAAAGATATAAAGAAGCAATAAAGCACAGAGAAAGAATAATTAACTTAAAGGCAGAAATTAAAGAAGTATTTGGAAAAGAAATAGAAAAGTATCTTTAAAATAATTACCCTCATTAAAAACCTTCAAACAACGAGATTTTTAAAACTTAAATGTTTAATATTTATATGGACACATTAAGCATAGAAATTATTTGTTGGTTATTTTTCTTTATAACTTCTGCAATAACAACCAAAGCACATAAAGATGAAAATAAAATATTAAGAGATATTTTTGGAACAATATCTATTATTTTGGCTCTTGTTGGATTGTTGGCTCTTTTTGTTGATTTAAGTCCTTTCTTAACTACAAATCCTCCGATTAATAGTTCTCAATAAGATAACTCCCTTTACTTGACAGAGATTTTATCTCCCATTAATTTGACAATCCCGTTTTTTCAAAAGAGATCATTAATAAAAAACTATAAATATTTAACAATTCTAAATAGTGTATGGTAACTAGAGCAGAAATTGAACAAGCAAAGCAAGATGTGCAAAAAGCACAAGAACAAATTCAAACTTCAAGAGGAAATATTGCATCTACTCAAGAACAAGTTCAACAAGCAAGAGGAACATTAAGAAGGCCAAAGAGAGTTCCTTTCACTCCAAGAAAAGAGAGATTGGCAAGATCACAATATAGAAGAAAACTTTCTGGAGTTGAGGGAGAATTGACTTCTGCAGAAAAACAACTTGCAGCACAAGAGGCAGAGATTCAAAAATATCAAACAGAAGTTCTAAATCCTGCAGATGCAGAATTGAGAAAGATTGAAGAATATAATAATGCAGTTGAAACAATTGAAAAGGCTGCAGCAAAAGGAATGGTTTGGGCCCATGCTTTCTATGGAGAAGGACTTGTACAAGAACTTGCTCAAAGATATTTAAAATTAGAAAAAGCACAAAAAGATTTATTCAGAAAAAGGGTTGCAGAATTTCAAAATCAAAATCCAAACGAAAAATTACTTGTAGATTGGAAAAATATGAAAATTACTGGAGTTGAATCTGGAACATTAGGACAATCACTTTCTTTAGATAATTATAACAAAAGAATTGAAGAAATAAATAAATCACTTGGAGATTATAAACCACTTGCAACAAACCTTCCTGCATATTATGATCCTTTATCTGGAAAAGAAGTTTTACAATCAATAGATCCAAACATTGCAAAAGGATTAGGTTATGTTCCTATGGAACTTCAAGCATATGACAAAAACACAGGAAAGTACATTGCAGAATCAAAAACTGGATTATTAACTCCTTCACAAATGGCTTATAAGAATTTATTAGATTCAATTCAACAACAAAGAACACAGATCCCTACAACATTTGAAATAGGAGGAACTCCAAGCAAAATGGATCCATTGGCAATATTTGGGCCACAAACTCCATATGAATCTGCAGTTAGAAGTTCTCCTTATGCAGGAAAAGAATTAAACAAAGTTGAATTTCAAAGATTAGGGCCAGAAGGATTTTATAATAAATATGGACGTGATGTAGACCCACAAGGAGTTTTTCTTCTTTCTGGGACAGGATCTGGAATGATCAATCTTGGCCCTACAAGAAAAGAAGGAAAATCAATTGCAGCATGGTATGGAAGAACAATAATAGATCCAGAGAGTGCAAAATCTGCATTAAACTTAGCCTTACTTGGAACTGGAGCAAAAGCAGTTACTGCAGCAATTCAAGGATCAAGGGCTGCAATAAAATCAATTGCCAGAACTGGAGGAACTTTATTTTCTGATCAAATAACTCAAACAGCATCTAACATTGTTGATTCAATAATTCCTCAAAGCCCAACTGGATTTCAATTGTCTGGAGCCCCAAGTCAAGTTGGAAGAGGAGTTTTGTATTATGCTCTTGGAAGTAATCCTGTTGTTGCTCCTGCATTTATAACAGCAATTGCAAAATCTGCAGTGGTTGATCCTATTGGAACTGCAAGGCAAATTAAAGATTATGTTATTGAAAATCCATATGAAGTTGCAACTCTTGGGGGATTGAGTAAAGCAGAATTAAGACTTAGGCAGAGAATTGCAAGATCAAAAATGTATTATGAAGTTATAGATAAACTTGAATTTCAATATGGATCAAAGGCTCCAGAAGTAACTCAATTTAAAACTGCATGGAAAAGAGCATTCAATGAACTTCCAAAAAGAACAGATATTGTTCAGAAGTGGACTTCTAAAGATTTGGAGGCAGTTGCAGGAGATAAAAAACTGACAAGGATTTTAGATGAAATAAATTCTAAATACAAGCCAGAAGTAATTGGATCAACAACAATTACTCCTCAAACATCTCTGAAAGAATTGCCAAGAGGAAAAGCAGGAGATATTGATGTTCAGAATGTTCCTGCATTATTGAAAAATAAATCAAGACAAATGGCTCAAGAAATATATGCAAGACTTCAAGCAGAAGGTTATAATGTGAGAATGCAAGAAGGAGATTTCTTTGGAAATCCAAAATATCACATTACTTTGAATGGAAAAGAATTAATTAATATTGGAACAGACACAAACTATTTTCTGAAAACTCAATTAGGCCCCTTAAGAGATCTCTTTGAATTTGAAAGGATTGGGCAATTCACAACTGATCCTGTAACTGGAGTTAGACTTGGAGGGATTAGAGGGCAATTAAGAGTTAAACTTGCAAAGGGATATGGAGAAGGATCAACTGGAAGGATTAGAGAACTTAAACAATTAATGAAAGAAGGAAAACTTGTTGGAAGAGAAAAAGATATTATTGATGCTCTAGGAATTGTTGAAGGAACAAATTACTTGTTTGAAGGAGGCAGATATATTGGCCCAAGATCAAGATTAGGTGTAAGAGATATTTATGGAGGAATTAGAGGAGGAGTTGTTGATTCTGTGAGAGGGAAATTAAATTCAATGAACAATCTTTTAACTGGAAGAGGTGGAACAGGAGAATATGGTTATTATGAAAAAATTCCAACTAAACAAAGAAAAGCATATGCACAGCCAAAAGATTATTATAAAAAACCTAGTTATGATCCTGCAAATTATTTGATCCCAAAAAAGGCTGCTCCATACAAGAAGGGCCCAACTTACAAAAAGCCAGTGTACACTCCAACAAGTTACTTAGTGCCAGAATACCCAACTCCAAAGAAAACCCCTTACAAAGGAAAAACTCCTTACAAAAGAACTCCCTACACTCCAACAAATTATTTAGTTCCACAATATGGCCCTCCAAAGAAAACCCCATATAAACCTCCAGTTATAAAAAAGAATCCTCCAGTAGAAGAACTACTTACAAGAAGATTTATAGAAAAGGAAAGGCCAAAGAAAGGAAAGAAAAAGAAACAAAGAAAGCCTAGATACAAAACTCTTCCAACACTTTCACAGCAAATAATAGGTTATAGATTAGGAAAAACAGTTCAAAGAGTAACGGGATTTGAAATTGCTCGTGTCTGAAATTCCTCACTATATTTATAAATAATATATTCCATGATTTCCTATGGAAGAAGATCAAAGAGGATATGAGGGATATTATTCTGGAGGCGATCAGCCATCAGACATCTTTATGATGTCAATGATTGATGTTGAACAAACTCTTGATAAATTCAAAATGGAAACTCTAAGAAGGGAAATGTTGATTGTTGATTTAGAAACAAGAAAGAAAATATGGAAACCAATTGCAAAAGGAGTAAAGCCTGTTTGTAATGATCTTGGAATTGCAGAGATCATGGGAATGGTTAGAGGAAGAGTAACAACTTTTGGAAGATTAACAAAGAAAACAGATGAAGAAATTATGAAAGATATGTTCCAATTTCACAGAACAATAATTGAAACATTTTCTTTAAGAGCAGATGATTGGGAACTTGATGAAGAATTAATCAAACCAATTCAAGAATCTTGTTTGGCTTTAGTAGAAGATGTTATATTTTCATCCAGAGGAGGTTTCACTGCAATGAATGTTAGAAGTCAGTACTCAAGACATGAGAATGCAAACACAACTAATTCTGGAGATGAAGGAAAAAAAATAATGGGGATTAAAGTATAATGGCATCAGCATTTGCAGATTTAGCAGGAATCGGTGGAGGAATCTTAATGAACATTGTGAAAGTTCTTGGGATTGCAGTTTTTGCAGTTGGATTATTCTTTGCAACAAGATGGATTCAGAAAGGAACTAAGAAACAAAAAGCATTCACAATTAATGTAGAGATAGTTGATAGAAATGGAGTTGTTGATTTTGATAAATTAGGATTCATGAAATCAGAAAAAACAGGACTTTTAGAAATGCAATTCCAGAAAAGAAAGGCAGATTCAATTCCTCCAATTCCAAAACACTTGATTAAAAATAACCATGTTATGCTTTTGAATTATGCTCCTGCACACTATGCAGTTATTGATACTTATAAGACAATGCAAAACATTCAAAGCAAAACTGGTGGAATGGCTCTTGTTAATTTGGGAATGAAGAAATATCTAATGTCAAAACAAAGAGAAGTTCTAAACAAAGCAGAAGAAAAGAAAAGGAAGTTTGAACTTTATGCTCCTTGGTTTACTTTAGGGATCTCAATATTAGCAGTTATTTTGTTTGCTGCTTTCTTATTGTACATTGGAGTTAAAATGGATGCTGCAAATGTTGCTGCAAGAATTGCAGAGTGTCAATCGGTGGGGTGGAAATAATGGCAAAGAAACAAATAAACAACGGAACAGCAATTTGGATAGATTCAGTGGGAGCAATAAAACCAAGAGTTTTCAATGTTATAAAAGAAGATAAGGAAAAAGGAAAGGTCTTGATCTCTTTTAATAAGGATGAAGTTTACTGGATAAAAAAAGGGAATATAAGAGCAAAAAGAATAATAATTTATCAAAAAAGAGATGGAAGTCTTATTTCTCAAAATCCAGATAACATTGGAAGAATTGATTTGGATGCAATAGGAATCAAAACATTAAGATTCAATCTTCAAAATTCATCATTACAAGAAAGTAGATCTGCAATTTACAGATGGACTTCTCCAAAGGATACGATTAATAAATTAAGCCCAATATTCAAATTAATGTTTATTTGTATTGCAGTTGGAGTAATGGGGTGGGCTGCATTAAAGTTTGGAGGAATGGCCCTAGATGCAATAATGAGATCAAGATTGATGGATTGTGCACAACTACTTCCAAAGGCTCCAAGCCCAATAGGAACAATAATAAATGGAACTATCCCAGTTGGAGCATAATAAAAAACTATAAATAAATGCAAAAACTTAGAACTACAATGAAAAAACAATTAATCGTGATGGCCTTTGGAATTTTGATGCTATTTAGTTTATTCTCTATTGTTTCTGCTGCTCCTCCATTTGAAACAAATATTGGAAGTGAAGGCTTACAATTATTCTATCCTCAATTTGAAACTGTGTCTCAAGATATGAATTTTAATTTACACATTCATGCCTCTAATATTTCAAATGGATTTCCTCTTTACAATACTGATTATGAATGTAACATTCATTTATATAATTCAACAGGAGATCACACTTTTCAAGGAGAATTAGAAAATAATGGGAATGAATGGGATAAAGAGGTTTATCTAACATCTGGAAATTTCTCTGATCTGGGAACTCATGCTTTTTATATTTGGTGTAATAATTCTTATTTAGGAGGAGAAGTAAGGGGAACTTTTGAAGTAACTCCAACAGGAACAGAACTAACAACTGCAAATGCAATATTCTATGGATTTATTTTATTATTAATTGGAATGTTTATCTTCTTTAGTATTGCAGGAATGAGAAAAACAGAATCTGGAGGATGGTTGATCTTCTACATTTGCTTAACATATATCTTGATCTATGCTTTAATGGGGATCCTTTTCATCTTAGCAGGAGATTTCTTATGGGCCACTCCAATAATTGAGAATGTACTTTACATTGTTTGGTTTGTAATGGGAATTGGATTCCTTCCATTTGTAATTGTACTTTCACTTTACATTCTAGGACAAGAGGCAAGAGCAGCATTAGAAGAGGACTACATGAAACAGGGCTACACAAGAGATGAGGCAAGAGATCTATCAAAAAAAAATAAGAGATGATAGAAGAAAGAGAAAGGCCTGTTGTAATTGCAGTGCATCCAAAACTTGAATTTGAACTAAAGCAGAGAAAAGAGGAACTAGAATCAATAACTGGAAGGCCAATCAAAGGAGGTTTAACAACTTATTCTGAATTTGCTGCATTTGAATTGGAAGGAATTAGGAAATCTGGAGATGAAATAAATCAAGAAATACTCAAAATCAAAGATAATCATATTAAAGAAATTGAAATTAATGGAGTTATGATGCCCTTTGTTCCATATGAGCATTATAAAAAACTATTTATATTTGCATCAATTCTTAAGAAGAAGAAAGATCAGCAACAAATCAATGTAGATCTTTCAAAACTAAAAGGTTTAAAAAAGAATGATGTTAAAATTTACTGGTAAAATAAAAGAAAACCTAGGAAGATTCCATAAAAATAAAAAGGGATCTATCCCAGATGTAATCTTTGGAGGAGCCTATTTGCTTAAGGTTGCCATTACAATTATTGTCTGTGTGTTTGTTTGGTTAGCCTTTCAAAGTTTAATGTCTGATGTTGTTGCAGGATCTGCAAGTAGTTCATTAATTGAATCAGTTATGGCAACTCTAACTTCTGCATATGATTCAATGGATTTCTTATTTCCTTTCATAGTTGGAGGACTTCTTCTAGTTAGTACAATCTTTGCATATAAGACAGGATCAAATGTACTTCTAGCAATAATAAGTTTCATTCTATGGATAATTTCAGTAATCCTTTCAGTTCTATTTGTGAATGTTTACTTGGCAGTTTCTGGAGAATTTCCAACGATTTATGCAGCCTTTCCTGTCATGGATATTATTATGAGTAACTTGCATTTCTTCACATTAGGATGGTTGGCAATTATAACCTTAGTAATGTTCAGAAAAAACAATAAGGAGGACACATCCAACATGGATCAAAGATTCTATGGAGCATAAAAAGATCTTCTTATTTCTGATCTTAGGAATGCTTTTACTAATTCCAATGGTCGCAGCAGTTAAAATAGACTATCTTCCAAACGACAAAGGAGTTAATGATATGAAAGTTTCTGTTCAAGATACAATTCTTTTTGGATTGATTAAGACAGGAGAACAGGGAAATGTAGAACTTAAATCTCATTCAAGACCAGATGAAGTTCTAAAAGTTGGAGTTGGAAGTCCGATTACGATGTACTATGATTTTAATTTTAAAGACTTATACAAAGAGGGTCTAGGAGATGTTACTTTTATCAATATGAAGAATGGAGCAGAGGTTAACAGAAATTACAAATATGTTTATTGGTTTGAAGAGGAAAGAACTAGAGAGGTTTGTTCTAGTTATGAAGAAGTTAAGCTAATCAATGATACTAAAACTTTAGATAATTATTCAACATCTCTAGTAAATCCTAAATGTTTATCCTATGAAAAGGAAACTTATACTTTTGGAGAATGGAGAGATTATAATTCTAAAGATATTCCTAAAGGAATAATAAGAATAGGTATTCAAGTTGATTCAAGAAATGGAGATTATATTGATGGAATTTGGGAAGTTCAAGGTAAAACAATAGATAGACACGCATCATGGACAGCAGCATTAAATAATTCACTAGTTAGTTATTATAAACTAGATGAGATTTCTGGAAGTGTTATTGATAGTGTTGGAAGCAATACAGGAACGAATAATGGAGCAACTACAAATGTTGCAGGTAAAATTAATACAGCTTATGATTTTGATGGGACTAATGATAAAATAGTTTATTCTGGAAATTTAGCTTCTTCCTCTACTACACTTTCTACTTGGTTTAAATTTACTGAATCCGGAATTTATAGATTTATTGAATTAGGCGGACTAACAACCGTTACAAATTCTTTTATGAGTATTGTTCATGAGGATGGTATTTTAGGCTCTATAAGAGATGATGCTGGGCATACAGTTTCAACATCTGCATATACTGGATATAATGATGGTAATTGGCATATGGCTACATTAACAGAAGATGGAACTAATATTAAACTGTATGTAGATGGGAATTTATTAGAAACAAAATCTATTTCAACTATTGGAACTCAAACTTTTACATCTTTTAATATTGGGGTTTATCAAGGTAGTTATCAATATTTTTCTGGAACAATAGACGAAGTAGGAATATGGTCAAGAGCATTAACTCCTTCAGAGGTTGAACTTTTATACAACGATGGCGATGGTCTCGCACTTTATCATCAAGATGCAGTTCCAGAAATAGAATTAAACCAATTTTCTCCAGAGAATGATGCAACACTAAATATTCAAGAAGTAGATTTTATTTTCAATGTAACTGATACAGATACCATAGGAATACAAAATGTTTCTCTAGTAATCAACGATACAATCTATCAAACAAATACTTCTGGATTAGAAGGAAACTACACTATGACAGAAACACTAGATGACGGTTATTATTCTTGGAGAGTTCAAGCATACGACAATGATTCAATGCTATATGAAAGTGGAAATAGAACATTAACAATAGATACAACTCCCTTCATTCAATTTGAAGACCCAACTCCTGCAAACGATACAAACCTTTCAGTTCCATACATTCCTGTAAATGTATCTCTAACTGAAACCTACTTTGAAAATGTTACTTTTGATTTTTATAAAGATGGAGTTTTAAACCATTCAGAAACCTTTACAGATGAAACTAGATTTTACAACTTTACAGGTTGCACTTGTGCAAACTGGGAGTTCAATGTAACAACCTGCACAAGCACAGGAAAATGTAATTCAACTGAAACCAGATTGGTTCATGTAGATATTCTTCCTCCAGAAATAACCATAGACAGTCCAGAAGGAACTTATGACTATCTTTATGTAGGACAGGAACTAGATTTGAACTTTACTGCAATAGATGTGGGTCAAGGAGGAGTAGATTCATGTTGGTATGATTACAATGGAACTAATTATTCAATTGCCTGTACAAATGCAACTCTAGCAAGTACTCAATTTGCTCAAGAAGAAAACAATTTCAACATCACAGTTTATGCAAATGACACCTTTGGAAATGAAGGATCAGAAACTCAAACATGGAGTACAGAATTTTTAGAAATAAACAGAGTTTATGATGCAAACTCTTTACAAACAGGAACTGAAAATTTTATCTGGGTTTCAACAAAGGATTCAGATGTAACAGGATCCTCTGCAACTTTCACTTATGATGGAAATTCTTACACCTCAATTAGAACTACTTCTGGAACTCAAGTAAATTTCTCAAATACAATAGACATTCCAGTTGATCTCTCTGGAGCAATTCCTTTCTACTGGACAGTTTCATTCACAAATTCAACAGGATCATTTGAATTTAATACCTCAACAACAACTCAAACAGTTTACAATCTAACCTTAGAGGAATGTTTTTCTCCTTCAATTGATGGATTAACTTTGAACTTTACAACTTATGATTCAACAAACATGACACCAATAGATTCAACATTAGAGGCAACTTTCCAATTCTATGCAGGATCTGGAAGTGGAGATTTAATTCAAGAATTTTTATTCTCTGATCTAAATGAAAATAGATCTAATTATATGTACTGCCTAGAATCTTCTGGAGAAAATGTAACTGTGGATGCCTTCATTTCCTATGGAGCAACAGATCATGACAACAGAGAATATATCATTGATGATGGAATAATTGGAAACTTCACTCAAGACATTCCTCTTTATTTGACATTAACAGAACTAACAGATATTGTAACAATCACAGTTCAAGATCAAACTTACAATCCTTTAACTGGAGCCTTGGTTGCAGTTCAGAGATGGAATGTAGGAACAAACACTTATTCAACAATTGGAATGTTCACAACTTCTTCAACTGGGAATGGAATTATGGATCTTGAATTGTACAACACTTGGTACAGGGGAGTTGTAACTTACAATGAAGAGATAGTTGAGGTTACAGATGTTCAAAAACTTTCAAGTACATCATGGATAATCACAGTTGATCTTGGAGCAACAAACCCTTATGATCTATTTGGAGATATTTCTCATGGATTAACTTTTGATAATGAAACAAACATCACTTCTTTTACATGGATTGATACTTCTGGGTACACAAGCAGAGGATGTTTCGTGGTTAAGAATCAAACAAATTTAGGCCCAGTTACAATTGAAGATGAATGTGTTCAATCAGTTTCTGGAACAATTGATTATCTTTTATCTGGAGATGGATCTTACACAGCATATGGAGTAATCTTCCTAGAAGGTTATGATGTTTCTCAAATAGTTGACACTCTAAGCATTCAACTTGGAACTCCACAAATAATAAAGACAGTTTCTCCAAGAGGGAAAGTGATCTCTTTCATAATGGTTGGAACAATGGGTGTAATTGGAGTTGCAGCAGGAAGTGCAATCTTAGGAGTATTCTTGATCATAGCAGTTTTAATTGGATTAATGTACTTTGGATTCTTGAACATAACTTGGGGATTCATCTGGGGAATAATTTCAATTGGATTATTAATAATTTTCCTACAAAGGAGGAAGAGATAATGGCACAAACAAATTTAACTAACATCTTATTTGCAGGATTGATAATAACTTTTACAATCACAGTGTTCATTGGACAATATGCAAATTTTGCAGTAATGAATAATTCAACAATTGAAGAGCCTTATAAAAGTGTATTCTACAACATAAGTTCAAAGTACTCTGATTTTGAAGATGTAGGGGGTACAGTAGCAGATAAAGGTTTGATTACGAATATCCTTAACTTTGGAGAAAATCTCGTCACAGGAACTGTAAATGTGTTTGTAACAGGCCTAAAGGCCATGGGTACATTCTTTGAGATGATCCCTCTATTTGGAGATATACTAAGCGCCATAGCATTTGGAATCCCTCAATTGTCTGGATTAATAGCATTACTAACTTTATTAGTTGCCATATTCATTGGAATGCACTACATTAAATCAGCATCAAATAAAAATGATCTCCCTTAAAAATAATTAAATACAATGGAAAACAACAAATAAAATGAAACAAAAAACAATGAACATTATAATGGCATTTATCCTAGCAATAATGATAGAGATATGCAATGCTTATGGAGGATTTCCATTGGGGATTGGAATGATTACATTGTTTGTTAGTCTAAATTGGTTGGAGAGAAAAAAATAACATGGCAAGAGAATTACTTCCTTACTTTAATGAATCCACATACGGACAAGGAGCCGAAGGGGTGGCAAATTATGCAAACCTTTCAGTTGGAAGTCTATTGATCCCAACATTTCTAATGATAGTTTATGCTCTATCAATTTATGTATGGACAAAAAGCGATTACAAGATGAGTGGAGGAATCTTTTTCATAAGTTTAGTTTTTGCACTTCTAGGAATTATTGCTCAAACATTCACAGCATTTACTCAATTGCCGATCTTTATTTTTGTAATTGGAATGCTTGTAGGAATAGTGATGTATTTTACAGGAAATTAAAATGAAAAAAGAAATTAATAATCTCCATTGTATGAAATGTTTGCACAGTTGGAAACAGAGAGGGAAGAAGAAACCAAAGGTTTGCCCTTGCTGCAAATCAGAAAAGTGGAATGAAAGAAATGCAAAAGATATAATCAAGATGATTCTAAGGTAAAATTCTATAGGTAAAATCTCATTTAAAGAAGTATTAATATAATTTTTCACACATATTTCTAACTAAACATAGTTTGGTAACAAAAACAAAAAAGAAAATGAGATTTAATTTACAAAGTTTCATTATCTCTGTTGTTATTGTTGGTGTAACATTAGTGATTGGTATCTACATTACAAGTGAGATAGGATCACAAATGGACGCAGATTCAGCTGCTGCAAATGCTGCTGATGATGTAGTTGATGCATTAGCAACTGGAACTTCATGGATTTCAATCCTTGTAGTTGTTGGTTTTGCAACAATTATACTAACAATGTTGACTAGTGGACTTGGAAGTGCTGCTAATGAGGCAGGAACTCCATACTACTAAGTTGCAATAGAGGTATAAGAGGTTGTGTTGCTCCTACAATCAAAATCAAAGGAGAACTGGAAAACTGGGCTTAATAAAAAAGTATTTATACTTTAGGAAATTAAAAGAAATATGAACATCAAAACAAAAAAGAAATTCAAGAAATTAGGATCCTCATTAGTTGGAGGTTTCAGAAAGACTAAGGAATTTGTGGATGTCTATGGCCCAAAGGCTCATTCTTATTTATCTAAAACTTCTAATGCTGCAATGAATGCAGTTGCAGTAACTCCAAGAAGATCTTATGTTGAACTTCCTTTAAGGCCAGTAAAAGTTGGAAAGAAAAAATATCATGGTAAATTCACAAAGACTAAAAGAGGAAGTTATTTAGATTTTACATAAAATGAAGAAGAGATGCAAAAAACTCAATGCAATGTTAAAAGATGAGAAGATTGCTCCAAGAGATTATGGAAAATTAAAGAAATTACTTCCTGTTGATGAAAGAAAGAAAATAACTAAGATCCAAAAACAGGAGAGATCACATTATAAAACACTTCAAGGAATAAAAAAGAGGTTATCAAAAAAATAAAATGGCTTATAAATACAAAGTTATTTCAAAAAGAACAGGGAATGTACTAAGATATTCTAATAAGAAAGATCTAGCAGAAAACTTTGCAAAAAGAAGAAATAAAACTAGAAGGAAAGTATCAAAATCAACTGGAAGAAAATATTATCCAGTAATTGTTAAAATTAATAAAAAATGATATTTCAAGTATATAACAAAAAAATAAATGCATGGGTTAAGATGAAAAAGAAGGCAAATGGAAAAACCCAAATCCTTAATGTGAAAGGAAGAGAGCCAACTAAACCATTTAAAGGAGTGATGAAACATTAAAATGGAACATAAATTCACAATTGAAGTAATTCTTAAGTATGATGGGCCCAACGAAACTCCAAAACAAAATGTACAAGCAGTTCAGATTGATCCTGTTGTATTAAAAAATATTTTAGGGCCAATTCTTAGTACATTAACACATATTCAAGTTCCTAAGAATAAGGAAGGAGAAAATAAAGATGGCAAAGAAAAAAAAGACTAGAAAAACAAAAAAGAAGTAACAAAATACTTCAAAATAACTAATTTATCTATTTTTTATTAATTTTATCGTCGGTAAATTAAATTTGCTCAAATAAGCCACATAGACAAAAGATTTCTAAAAAGTTGAATTATACCTCACAATTCTTTCCATTTTTTATCCTTAAAAAAATAAGTTTTATGAAATCTGCCATTTATGAACAATTGAAAAGCAGGGCCTGTATAAGGAACAGGAATTGCAAGAAATTCTTTCTTCTTTGTGAACTTTAATCTGAATTTATTTATATCCTTCTTTTCAAACTGCTCAATCATCTTTTCCTTAATTTGTTTAAGGGCCCTACTTGAACTGTTTGTTAAAATGAAATTCATAATAATCTTAATCCAAACAATTTTATAAATATAGCGAGATGATTCACTATATTTATAAATAATCTATCCTTGAAAAAGTCATGGAAAAAGAGAAGATAACAAGCGATTTTAATAAGGCCTTTAGAGTGTCTTTGAAATTGAAAGAGGGATCTCCTCCTCACTTCTACACAACACAATTAAAGAAACTTATGGAAGATGATACTTCTCTGCATCCAATGATGAACAGAACATTAAAACTTCTAAAGAAAACCAGAACTCCTTACATTAAACTTTCATTCTTAAGAGAAGTTGTATTTGATTGCCCAAACCTAAGGCATTTTGATAGAAGTGCAGATCCACAGGGGAACTGGGTTTGTACATTATGGAGTGAGGGAGAAGTTGAAGATTTCAAAAGCAATCCAGAAGAATATTTAAGAACTGTTCTTAAGTTTTTCAAATTACTAGGCTATGAACTTTATGATTCAACTCCTTGCAAACCAGATTATATTGAGATGCTGCAAGATGTAACATCAAGACAAATAGAAAGCCAAGAAAAGAGGATGGGCCAATGAGTGGGAACATAAAAACTAATGATGGATATTTTCCAACTGTAAAAGACTTTGAAGATTATTGGAAGGCAAGAGAAAAAAAAGCATTTAAGAGAGGAAGGAAAGAAACAATCATAGAGATTATAAGTGAAATTGAAGAAAGACAAGATGAAGAAGGAATGATCAATGCAAATAAATTAAAAAAATACCTAGAAAGAAAATGAACATAGAAAAAGAAGAATTTAATAAATTAAAGCAATTAGATAGGATTGAATTTAGACAAAAACAAGATAGAATTTTGAAATATTTTTCTTCAAATTTTACTATTACTTTTGGATTTTTTGCAGTTCTTTTTACTTTATTAGGATATATTTTGTTATTTAGTTTTGGAAATTATATTTCAAGTAGTTCATTAAATTATTATCTAAATGCTTTTGCTTTGACAAGTAGGATCTGGATATTTGGAATATTTATGGCATTTATAATGGACATTGTAATGTTTCTAAAAAGAAAAAAAGAATTAAAAAACTTAGAGAAAGAATATTTTGAAATAAACATTAAGGAAAAAAAGAAAAAATGAACATAGACATTACAGATCTAACAAGTTATGAAATAATCCAAATACTCACTAATTATCCGAGAGGGCAATTAGTAACTAAACAAAATAGAATCTTTTGGGATTCTGTGAGCCTTGAGCCTGTTCTGAAACCCAACGAGGCTGTAAGGAACTTTGATCCTAGGCAGCCTCCAAGGGGTGAAATGACTATCGGAAAAAGATTTGAAAAAATGTCGGATGTACTTGGGAGTATGGTTTGCTAGAAAATGAAAGATAAATATAAAAAAGCAGTAAAAACTAGAATGGAAAGAGGAAGTTATAAACATTCAGAAGAGCAAAAAAAAAAGATTTCTAATCCAGAAACATTTAGAGATAAATTTTTAAAAGGTATAGGATATTTTGTAATAATTAATGTATCTCTTGTTTTATTGCTTAGTTTTTTTAAAATAATATATAAGAATTTCCAAAATTCTTCAGTTCAATATTTATTATATTATTTCTTAATTTCTATGATATTGATTCTGGGGGTTTATATAATCTTGTTACAAAATGAAAAAAATGGAAAAAAATAACAAAAACCCAGTAGTGAATTGGTGGAATAATCTAAAGAACACAAAGAAGAATTATCAGAAAGTTAAATCTTCTCCTTATGCATCATTAGTTTTTGCTCTAAAAGTTAGAAAGATGATCTTGATTCCTCTGATCCTTTTCATTATCTGGAAGGGTTATGACACAATAAGAAGTTACAATGTTGATGGAGTGATGGGAGTGGTTGGGAAGATCATTATGTTGGCAGTTTTCATTTATCTTGTTTGGAGGATCTATAGAACGATTCCTGCAGCAAAAAAGCAAATAGAATATTACAGGAAATATCCTCATGTAATTAACTATTGCCCAACGAATGTTAAGGAAGATGTTGATGACATCTTGAACAAGATAAAACAAAATCAAATACAAGAAATTGAAAGGAGGAATCAGAATGTTCCAAAAAAAACAAAAGACAGTGGAAAAACCAAAAGTAGTTCCAACACCACAAGAGATTGAAGAGCTGGATGAATTTGAAGATGCAGTTGTTGAAGAACAAAGGCCAAAAAAAAACGAGCCATCTATAGAAGATCAAGTGGAAGAGGAATCAGAAGATGAGGAACTTACAGAAGAGGCAGTGAAGAATGCTTTACTGAATCATGAAGAAAGAATTCGTAGAATTGAACACCACTTAAGACTTGATTTTTAAAATGTTGAAAAAAATACCCAAGGAGAAATGGATGAATTTTTCAGAAGATGAAAAAAGATTTTATGAACTTGAGTATAAAAAAGCATTTGAAAAGAACAAGAGATTCACAGTGGTTTCAACAAGAGCAATAGCCTTGCTATGTGTTTTTGCTTTATTTTTTATAGGCTTTGCAATGATGAATGCAGTGAAAGAGTATGGACAGATTAAAGATCAATATGGAGATCAAGCCTTCTGTTATCTTTGTGGATTAGAATCAAATAAGAAATGTGAATGCCAATATCAATCAACAATGTACTCCCACGACGATTTCATGTTAACAGAAGAATATTCTCTTCAACTTGCAGAGTATAATGCAGGAGAATGCAAGAGATCAAAGATCATAGGAAGTCAAGGAGATAAGAAAGATCTCCCAGATAATTTCACAATAAACACTCCTTTTAGATAAATCGGTATATTTATAAAGTACTTATGATATACTTATGTATGTTTGAAGAAAAACAAGAACAATTAGAGGAAGATGTTAGTGATTTCCTAATTAATTCTAATGCCAAAGAAAAGGCTCCAAAGAATCTGGAGGATCTAGGACTATGAGAAAAAGAAAAATAATTAAGAGAGGAGAAAACAGTTTTGCAATTGCATTAATGAAATCAGATATGGATGACTTTGGCCTTGTTGAAGGAGATGAAGTTGATATTGATGATTTAAATTTAATTGAACAAGATACTTCTGAATTTAACGAGGAGGCGAAGAAAAATGAATAAAGAACAATTAGAAGAGGAAATGTATGAATCATATTACTCTCAAGTAAATCCATTTAAAATTAGCTTTGAAGAATCACAAGCAGATCATTATTTAATAAAAAAGATTATAAATAGTTATGAAAAGACAGTAGAGGAGGTTAAGAAATAATGGATTTAGTAATAAATAGTTCAAATGGAGGTTATATCTCAAGTATTTGTAATACTCACATGTTCTTTCCAATAAGAAACAATATTAAGATTGAGATGCTTAGATTAAAGTTTAATAAAGGAAAAGAAATTTTTTTATCTTATAAAAAAAATTTGGAAGTTACTCCTTCATCAGAATCAATAAAACTATCTAATTTTAGAAATGAAGGAATTGAAAGTTTTTTAATTGAAGGAACTAAAATAAGTCTTGAATTGTTTGAAAAAGTAAAAAAACAAATGGATGAATTTGGATATTATTTTGAAGATGAATTTTTTATCCCAAACAAGAAGGAACAACCAGTTGGTTTTTTATTTAAGAAAAATGACGAACGTTGCATTTGTATTATTGCACCAAGAATAGAAGAATAATTCGCACTTCATATCATACTCGCAGAATATCACTAAAACGAACAATGGAAAATAAAACAGCTTATCCAGAATGGGAAGATAGAATTAAAAGAGAGATAGAAATTCTTTTCTCTGAATGGGGGAGAGAATTACAACTAAATTTAGTAGCACAAGGATATGAGGATATATTATTTAATAGATTAATAGTTTTATTTGGTTCTGGATTTACTGCTATTAAAATTATAAAGAATTTAAGAGAAGAAATTTCACCTTTGTCCTCAACTAAAAATATCACTAAAACGAAAAAATGAAAACAATAGATTGGTTAATAACTGTATATCCTTGCAGAGGAGATTATTGTTACTTTGGAGAATCATTTTGTTCTTATTTTCCATTGCACATACTAATTCCATTCTTAATAATTTCAATAGTTGGAATTGTGTATGGATTTAGAAATTTAAAATACTGGAGAGCAAAGGAAAAAACTTCATAATTGTCCTCAACTAAAAATATCACTAAAACGAACTAAAATGAAAGTAGCAATCTATCTTAGAACATCAACAGATGATCAGAATCCAGAGAATCAGTTGGAAGATTGCCAGAAGATAAATAATTATGGAGATCCAGAGATTTTTGAAGAAAAACAATCTGCATGGAAGGATGAAAAGGAAAGAGAGAAACTAGAGATTCTAAAAAGAATAATAAGGAAAGAGGGATTAGATCATTTAATAATTTGGGATTTTGATAGATTATTTAGAAATAGAGAAAGATTCAAAGAGTTCCTTTTGTTTCTGAAATCCTATAAAGTCCAATTACATTCTTTTAGGCAACAGTGGATGGAAGAGATCAATAAAGTTCCTGCTCCTTGGAATGAAATTGTTTATGATATGTTAATTAATGTTTTTGGATGGATGGCAGAAGAAGAATCCAAGAAAAAATCTGATCGTGTAAAAATTGCCTTCAAAAACAAGAAAGGAAAAAAGTGGGGAAGGCCCTCAATCTCAAAAAATACTCAAGAAGAAATAATTAAATTGTTTAAGGAAGGAAAATCAATCAGAGAAATTTGTTCTCAAATTGAATACTGGGATAAGAACAGAAATAAGAAAAACATCTCAAGAGGGGCTGTCCATAAAATCATCACAGAATTTAGGCATGAAAATCCTTCGTATTCAGATAGTTCAAAAAAGGTTCCTTTAAATGACAAAAAATGAAAACTAAACTAGAAATTGAAAGCAGATTACTTGAACTCATGCAATTTGAGAAAGAGCATGGGAACAAACAATTGAAAGAATCTAGAATGAGCCCAAGAAGGCAAGGGAAGATCAGAGCCTTGAGATGGGTTTTGGGTTTAGGAGAAATGAAATGAACTGGGTTATGAGGTGGCTTAGGTTAAGAAGGATAAGAAAGAATCTGAAAAATAGAAGTCCAGAAGAAGTTGCTGATCTAGTTGTTAGGGCAGGAATTGATCTTCTTATAAGAGATGAAATAAGAAAGATTCTCAAAAAAGAATTTAAATAAAATCATTCACATCTTCAACTAGTTCTAAGTTTCCTTTAAGGAAACAATAACAATAATCATCCAGATCTGCATAGAAGTAAGAATCATGAACTCTTTTATCCATCTCACAAATATCATAAGCACAAGTCTGCCTTTTGAGTTCATACTGCTGCCCTGCTCTAAAAATCAAAACTAGGGCCACTAGAGAGCAAATAAGGAGTATCAGAGCAATGATTGCAGTGATCTTCCATCCTGTTTTTTCCATAAGAAATCAAGGGGTTAACACTATTTATTCTTTTTCTTTTTCACAATGGCCCCAACAATCCAAATAATCAAATAGATCAATCCAAAGAATCTTCCTAAGTATGTCCAGACAAGGGCAAAGCCAATGAACTTAAGAATGAATTTAAAGATCTTTAGGAGAATTGATGTCATCTTAAAATAATAATTTATTTGATTTTTTTAGATTACAATTTTTGCAAGAAGATTGGAGATTATCCAAATTATTTGTTCCTCCAACTGAAATTGGAATTATATGATCTACTTCTTCTGCTACTTTAGTACATCCATCCAATTGTAATTGACATAAATTTTTATCTCTTTCAAAAATTTCTTTTCTTAATTTATCGGAAATTGATTCTCTTATAAAAAACCTTATAGGATTTATTTTTGATGGAAAGATTGTTTCTTCATCAATATCACAATAATTAATATAAATTTCAATATTGTCTTTTTCCAAAGTACAAAAATATTCTTCTGCCTTTGAAACAATTCCAGAAACAAAGTAATTCTGATGATCCTTTAGCCTAATTGTTATTTCCGTTTCTTTGGTCTTATAAAAAGAAAGCTTTTTCTTAAGAGTATTGATTTGAATCTTATCTCCATGTGAAAAACTTCTATTAGTTTTGTAATCCATTTTCAATATCATTCTCCTTTTTCTCTTTTAATACTTTTACAGAAGTTTTGCAATTAGGGCAACAACAAAAGTATTCTCTTTCTCCAGAATAATTCCATTCCCATTTACATCTTTGACAAATTAATTTTACCATGTATCTCTATATTAATAAAATTTAAATATTTTTATTTTCATTATATAATAGTACAGAGATACCTACCGACATAAAATAAATATCACACCTTACTAATTAACTTAAAAAGGTTTTTGAAGAGAAATGTTAAAAGAATTAAAATCTAAACACTATATTTATAAATTATATAATCTAAATTGATTAATGGAAGGAAAAAAAACAATTGATTCTAATTGGCAAAATTATTATGAAGATATATCTGAAATTAGAAAAAGAGTTTATTCATTACTAACGCTTATATATGATCCTTATCATTTGAAAAATGCAATAATTGAATTGGCAAAATCTTATAAAACTTTAATCATTTCTCTTTCCCCCTACATAGAAAAACCAAGATTTAATATTTTACAAGAGAAAATAAACAAAACTTTAAAAGAAACTCAAGAATATTTATTTTATTTAGAATATTTGAAAACAAATGTTGTTGAATTTCCTCCCTCAAAAGAGATCTATGATAACTTAGAAAAGATTATACTAGAGTTAAATTTAATCTTAGATGAATTGGGATTCTTGGCCAGAACTATGAATAGTGAAAATAATTTGGAAAATACAAAAATAAAAGGGTGGTTAATTGACAATGATAAACCAAGAAGTTGAATTTAGAGAAATAATCTTAAAGTCATTTCAGAAAATTTTTGAAATGTCTTGTAGAGAATTAAAACAGCAAAAAAGAGTATTAATGAGTTCAACAACAAACCAACCAATTGAAATAATTGAAGAAGATTTGAGAAAGGCATATTCCCAAGCAGTTGAAAATTTAAGTATAATGCTTTTACCCTATTTTAAAAAAGAACAAAAAACAAAAGTAATAGAATTTTATGATATAATGAATTTAGAAATATCTTCTTATTCAAACAAGTATAAATCTAAAATAAAGGAATTTTTTATTTCTTATGGTTTAGATTTGGAAAATATAAGTAATATTGATTACTTAAAAGAAATAACTAAGTATAGAATTGATCATCAATTAATTATGGCTAAAAATATTTATACTGAAATAAGTGTTCTTCTTCATAAGAATAAATACTTTAAAAGACAGACCTTTGGAGAGGGAGATAAGAACCAAGATGAAGTAGTGGAAATAGAAGAAATGGAGGATTTATAATGGCAGATCCTAAAGTTATTTATAAGGAAAAGTTAGGGAATCATTCGTGGTGTAGATGGATGGTTGCTAGAACTATGAGAAAAAATCAAAATAATTTAATTATGATTAAAGGTAAAACTGGTACTGGAAAAACTTTTACGGCATTATCTATTTGTGAAATAATGAATAAAATAGATGGAGTGGAATTTAATATTGATCATGTTGTGTTTGGATTAAAAGAATTATTAGAATTAGTTAATTCTGGAAAATTAAAAAGAGGGAGTAAAATAATATTTGATGAACCACAAATTAGTATTAGTGCTAGAGATTTTCAATCAAAGGCAAATAAAATTTTTAATTCATTAGTAAGTACTTTTAGACATAAAAATTTTTCCTTATTTTTTTGTGCCCCATTTGAAGGTTTATTAGATAAAAATACAAGAAAATTATTTCATGCAATATTTGAAACAAGGAGTTTAAATTTAGAAAATAATACTTGTAGAGTAATCCCTAGGAGTATTGAATATAGTGAATATAAAGAAAATAAAGTTTATAGAAAAAGATTAATTATTGAATTAAGAAAGAAAAATGGGGATACAGAAACTGATTTTTTAGATTATTGGGATGTTCCAAAGCCATCCCAAGAATTAATAGATTTATATGAAAAGAAAAAAACAGATTTTACAACAAAATTAAATAAGAAATTATATGATGATTTATTAAATTTTGAAAAGGATCCAATAAGATTAACAAATTCCCAAAAAAGAACAATTGATTTAATGATTAAACATTCAGGAGATAAAGAAAAAGTTGCAGAAGAAGAAGGAGTGAATGTTACTTCAATATATACTAGGATTAAAGGAATAGAAAATAAAGGATATAATTGGGAAGATTTTAAGTGAAATCTGGAAAAGTGGTTTTAACCTCATTATGATATGCCATGATTACTATTGATTTGTAAAATTTATAAATATAGTGAAAGTTCTTTTTCAATCTCCTTTTCACATCTTTCAATTATAATCCTCAAAAGAAAATCTAAATCTTTTATTTTATACCTCTTTTTTATAATTTCAAGTTTCCAAATTAAATCATAACTCAATTTTATTGTTTCTTTTTTCACTTTTTGTTAACCTCTATTTCCTGTGGAAAGTATTTTATGACACGTATGACGTGAATGACACGTTTTTCACTTAGTTCCTCACATGGGAATCTGAGTGAGATTCGTGTCATTGGTGTCATTGGTGTCATTTTTGGTCCAAAAACCTCAATCCATACCACACTCTGGCCAATTTTTTGTCAATTTTGCCTTCTCCAAACCAATTTATATATTCTCTTCCTTCTTCATAGCCATTATGTGTCATCCATTTAAAGATAGAATTTGTTGTCATTTTACGATATTTGTTCTTTTCTAACCAATCATTTAACTTATTTTCAAAAGAATTTTTAGTAACATAATCACCTCCATTTCCTATGGAACAGTTCTCTTTTAAGAATTTTGAGATAGGATTTGAATGATCTTCATAACTCATCATTCTTTCTTCAATTGAGCCTTCATTTGTAAATGATCTTCTTTCAATTAGTTCTTTTAAAATCCCTAAACACTTTGTTGCAAGATTTTTATATTCTTCTTCTGGAATATCTGCAAGAATATCTTTTGCCTCTGAAAATTGATTTGGAAAATCAATTATCATCCATCTTCTATAGAATCCAATTGTTTTATCATTAGTTGCAGGAAGGTTATTAGTTGCAATCAAAATCTTTGCATAATTAACTTCATCAAATGGATCTTTATTTTTATACTCAAACCCAATCAAATCTCCTCCACTTAATTGCTTTAAAGTTGATGTCTTTCCTATTTCATTAAAATCTGTTTCTCCCATTTGGCAAACAAGTTTTTTATGTAATCTTGTTACTTCAAATCTTGAAATGAGTAAACGATCTAATTCAGTTGAACAACAATTTGATTTTCCAATAAACTTTCTTAGTAAATCTAAAAATTTACTCTTTCCATTCATCCCTGCTCCAATAAAACAAAAGATTCTATGTATGGGATAATCTGGAACTAAACAATAAGCCAAAATCTCATATAACTTTTTTACATTCTTTTTTCCAACCCATTCTTCAAAAATTTTATCCATTATAGGTGTTTTGTCATCTCCATTTATTTCATAAGGAATAGGATTTGTTACAAAATATTCTGGAGTAACTTCAAATTTTTCTCCGGTTAAATAATCATAAATTTTATTTTTAAACTGAATCCATGTTTTCTTAATATCTTTTGGTTTTTGTTCTCTCCCATATTGTTTCATTGCCTCAATTATTTCTGACTTTTCTTTTGCTGCAATAGTATTTGCTCTTGATGCATTCTTAACCATTACAAGGATTTCTGTGTCATCAACCACTTCCCATCTCTTCTCTTCTAAATTCCATAACCACCATATTCTAGATGTATCATAAAAGTAAGGATGTCTTTTCCATATTTGCTCTGCCAAATCCGATTTATCAAAATAACTTGAAATGACTTCTTCTAATTTTTCTTGTTCAATTTCTTGGTCTATTTCTTTAAAGATTTCCATGTTGGAGTTCTTTGTTATTTCATAACTCATTTTCTCCAACCTCTATTTTAATTTTTCCACTTTTCCAGTGTTTTGCATATTCTAAATTAATCATGTGTTTATTAGAATTAAGTTGGGTGTCTGCTCCTAATCTTTGGAGGTACTTTTCTTTTTGCTTTTCAGTTAATTCTTTTGGAAAGAATAAATGAATATGATATCCTCTTGATCCTGTATCAAATATTTTATAATTTGTGTGATCATAGCTTTTAATCTTCTCCAAGACTTCTTTAATTGTATTTCTTTCTTCTAAATCAACTACAATCTCATTTGGAAGAATTTGTCTTTGATTAATCCACTCAATTTTATAATTTTCATCTGGGTTAAGAGGCATAATCTTTTCAGAATATTTAAACCATCTTGTAGATTTATTTCCTTTGTCTGTTCTATTTAATCCAGAAATCTTAAAATCATATTGTTGTTTCCCAATCTCATAATACAAATAATCAAGAAATATTTTTTTATTCATATTTTATTTCCTCCATTTCTTCTAAGCAAATTGGGCATAATGAAATAATCACATTATCTTTTATTTCATGCTCTCTTTTACAGATAGGACATTTAACAACTCTCATTCTCCTACCTCCACAATGAACATTATTGCATCTTTAGAAATATCAACATATCTTCCTTTTTTATCTTTTAAAGAAATATCTTCGTCGTGAACTCCAAGAACTTTTCCTATATAAAAATATCCATTCTTTAATTCAACCTTAACATACTTTCCTATATACTTACTTAATTCCATGATTTCTTAAATAATAAATCCTTTATATATTTTAATAATCCCTAAAAAATGACAAAGAAAACACAAAGAAAACACAAAGATATATAAACTCTAGAAAGAATTAATAATTTATGAAAAACAAATTTCAATGCAAAGTCTGTGGTTATGAATGGGTTTCAAGAAACCCAAGGAAATCTTCAAAAAATATTGGGTTACCTGCTACATGTGCAAATCAAAAATGTAAATCCACTTTATGGGAAAAAGGATATAATCAAGAATGTGAAATTTGTGGAAGAATATCTTTAGTTCCTATTCTTCATCATAAAGATAAAAACCATCATAATAATGCCTCTTCAAATAGGTCTATATTATGTAGAAGTTGTCATGTAGAAATCCATGCCCCTTCAAATAAAGTTCATAAGGGAAGGAGAAAAAAAATAAGGAATTATTATCAAGGGAAAAATTCAAAATTTGATAGTTCTAGAAAGATAGATAATTCAAAATTACAATCAAACTTTTTAATTTTAAAAAAAATAAAAGAGTTTAGAAATTATTTAAAATGAGAAAAAGAAAAATAATGATCTATGCAGGAATGTGGGTAATAAAACTTTTACCCACAGATGTTAAGGATTTAGACCTTGAAGAGCACGATGAGGTAGATATAGAAGATCTTATAATATTAAATAAGAAGAAGGAAAAAGGAAAAGTAATTGAATTTAATATAATTGAAAAGGAGGTTGACAAAAAAGATGGCATCACTAAAAGATGAGGCAAGGGCATACGAGCCAAAGCAGACTTTAAACATTGCAGACTTAGATAAAGTTGATCTTTCATTTCAAGTTGAAAATAGAACTGGAACAGATAAAGATGATAAAGAATTTTCATATAAGGCAATGGTTGTAAATGGAATTGAATATAGAATTCCAAATACAGTTCTTGAAAAGATTAAAGAAATGCTTGATTTAAAACCAGATTTAAAATTTGTAAAAGTTGAAAAATCTGGATCTGGATTGAATACTCGTTATGCTGTGAAAAAAGTTGAGTAAATTTAAATTTACTCAATCAAATATTTTTTATCCTTATCCCTCAATTAAATTGGAGAGGGAATTTAAACTCAAAATATAAGAGATGATGAATAAAATAATATTAGAGGCAAAGGGGAAACTGGAAGATAAGGAACTTAGGAAATGGGTTTCACAATTAGCCACAAAGATTGAAACTCTAAATGATAGAACAAAAAGACAAACACTCCAGATAAGAGATCTGGAAAAACAAATAAAGGAGATGAAACCATGTGCCAAGATGAAGTTTTAAGATATTTAATCAAAAGGAAGGCAACACAAAAAAGGCCTGTTGATATGCAGGAATTAATTGTTGCAATTCCAAAGAATAGAAATTCAATATCTGTTAACTGCAGGAAATTAAGAGAAAGAAAAGAAGTAAAATACATTCAAAAGAAAGAAAAATCTTATAAGAAATATCTCTATTATCTCTAACTTCACTATATTTATAAATAATTAATACTTAAAAAAAACATGAATACAAACAAAATTTTAGAGTTCATTGGATCAAAATGGTTTATGTTAGGATTGGGAATTGCAATGATTTTCATACTTCCAACAACTTACAGCAATTTAATGATAGTTTACAATGCAGGAGAGATGGCAAGATTATGGTGGGTGCCAACAGTTTTTATTTTCAATCTTTTAACTGCAATTATGGCAATCTACAAAGCCACAGGAATGTTTTTCAAAAAGAAGGATATTAAACAAGAAGATTGGGAATAAGATGAAATTTAAGAAATTATTTCATCCAGATTTTTTGGTTTTATTGCAATTCATAGGTTTCTTGATATTTTGGTTTGCCTCAAACAGTAGTTATAAATCTGTAATTTTGTACTTCTCATTTATGGTTTTCTTCTGCTATTGGTTAATTAAGATTGTTTTTTCAGAGGTTGTCAAGTCTTAGGGAGTTATCTCCAAATTTAGTTCTTGTGTCAAAGGTCGGGAGTTTTCAATTTCTTTCGCAATAATCGGAGTATTGTTTAAACTATTCATTAACATAGTATTCCATCTGTTTCCATTAACCCCAACTCCCACTCTGTCGGCAGGTGTCATTTTATCCTTAACCCCCTTTCTTATGTAGTTGTGAAAAACTTTAAATCCGTCTTGATATGTTTGAACTTCCGTAACTCCTTTCCTTACCTTATGAAATTCTTTTTGTTGTGTGTGGTGGCTCTCTATTGCATTATTATTAACTTCCTTTCTCTTTCCAACGATTGAAGTAAATTTAACTTTTCTTTCGTTTCCCCAATTTCTAAATGCTTTTCTACAACCATCTTGATAACCCTTAAATCCATCTGTAATAATTTGATAAGGTATAACTCCGTTTTGTTTATGGGCTTCCATAAATACTTTTTGAGCATCTGTTGATTTTCTACTTCTTCCCGAATTAATTGAAGCAAGAAGAAATTTAGTTTTGTTATCCATTACATTCCAAACATAATCATAATTTGAAGTTGGTTTTTTCTTATCCTTTCCTCTTTTAGTCATAATTAGAGTTTCGTCTGCATTCCAAACTCCTTTTATGTTTGGTTGGATTTTCTTTGAGTGTTCTTCCATAACTTTACTAAATCTTAAAACCCAGTTTCTTATTGTTTCGTGAGATAAACTTAAATTATAAAATTGTTTGAATTGGTCTGAAATATCTCTATAAGATAATCCTTTATAATAACAATCCATAGCCAAACAAACCAATTTCTCGTTTCCTTTTATTTTTGGAATTGGACTTAAAACAAATCTTTTCTTACATTCTTTACATTCATATCTTTGTTTAATTCCAATTTGTGTTTTTCTTTTTCCACTCTTAACTAAATGTTCTGATTTACAAAAAGGGCATAACTCTTTTTTAGGTGTTTCAATAGTAAAAATTTCTTTGTGTGCTTCCTCTGTTTCATATCTATTTTTTAATTTCTCAAAAAGAATAATTGCTTTGATATGTTTACAATAAAGATTTTTTCCAGAACATCTTTTTTTATAATCTTCACAATTACAAGAATAACTATCTAAGTGAGTTACTTCATATTTCTTTTCGCTGTCAAATTGAGAGGGAACTAAATAAGTATTCTCGTTTATTATTTGAGGTTGTGCATTTTGTAAAATTGCTTTTGCTCTTTCTTCTCTTGCTTTTGAAAATTGTTTTGTGTCTGTTTCCATAATATATTTAGGTATCTAACCTTTATATATGTTTCGGTATCTAAAAGTATATTTTATAGAATAGAAATGTTTATAAATAATAGGTATCTAAAATAAGTATGAAATTACAAAGTCAAGTTTCAAGAAAAGTGGGTGATACTGAATATTTGAAATCTTGGATTGTAATTCCTAATAAACTTCTTGAAAAATTAAAGTGGAAGTCTGGGCAAGAATTAGACGGCGAAGTTAAAGACGGAAAGTTAATTGTTAAAAAAAGCTAAAAAACTAAAAATCGTTGCTACTTTAGGGGGCTAAGAAATATTGATAAAGGAAAAAATCCCTTATTTAATATGAAAAATTTATTTTGTGAAAAGAAAAATTTGAATAATGAAGATAGCGTTGAGAAATTATTTTTAGACAGGTTGATTAAAAAATTGGATTTTAAAGATGATAATGTTAAAACTAAACAATCTATAAAACAATTAACGATAAGTAGGGGGAGAAAAAAAGAAAGTTACAAGCCAGATTATGTATTATATAAAAATAAAAAACCGATAATTGTTGTTGAAGCAAAAGCAATAAATGAGAATGTGGATGAATTCATTTATCAAGGAGCAAGTTATTCTCTTTTATTAAATAGTTCATACAAAGACGAAAACCCAATTAAATTTTTTCTTATGTCTAATGGTTTAATAACTAAACTTTTTAAATGGGATGAAGATAAACCCATAATAACTTTAAAGTTTGAGGATTTTTTAGATAAATCTTCTAAATACAAAAAATTACTAAGTTTAATTTCTTTTGAAAGTTTAACAGAAGAAAAGATTTTATCAGAATTTAAGTTTGAGAAAGTTTCTACTAAGGAGATAGATGGAATATTTAGGGCGTGTCATAACCTAATATGGAAAAAAGAAACAATTAACCCAACAGACGCTTTTTATGAGTTTTGTAAATTATTCTTTATTAAACTAAAACAAGATAAGGATTTAC
>JAQVQJ010000054.1 GCA_028701635.1 Clostridia bacterium
AAACAATGCGATTATACTATTAAAAATTGAAACAAACAGTAGATTTAATTCAGCTACAAAACTGAAAAAATTAATTGAAACATTGAACGAAGTAAATAATTCAACTAAATTATTTAAATCTCCAGTAGAGTTTAACGCACTTCCTAACACTCCAAAGAAAGGCAGTAATAAGCCAACAACAACACCTATGATGATAATATAGTAAAGTATCAACTTCCAAACGGTTGAGAAATTAGCAATTAGCAACTTTATGGAATTTCTAAACATCATTTTTTATTCACCATTCTATATATCTCACGCATATTTAAATAAATTACACAATCTTCAAAATTTCTAAAATCTAATCCAATAGCTTTTTTAACCTTTGCTATTCTATAAATAAGAGTATTTCTATGAACATATGATTTTGTTGATGCATCAGTTAAATTTAAATTTCCTTTTGTAAAAGCGTCAATTGTTTCATTTATAGATTCATTGTTTAAAATTTTTATTAACTCTCTGTCCTTAAATAATTCCTTATAATTCTTTATTTTTAAGTCTTTTCCTATTAATATATTAGACTTAAACAAATCCCTGTTTTCTTGAATAGTAAAAACTACATCTTTATTGTCCATGATTACTCCATTAAATCTCGTAAAATTTTTATCAAAGAGTTAATTTTATTAGTTTAACTATGCTTCAATTGATCCTAGTTTAAACTTAATTGTACGCTTTGTCAAGTCTTTGCATATTAATTGCGATGTTGTTGCAATAATTGTTGTAACTTTTTTTTCCAAAAATTCTTTTTTTATAAGCTCTTTAATTCTTTCCAATTCCTCTTTAGAGAGTTTTTCAAAAATGTTGTCAATTAAAACTATTTCAACAGATCTAAACGAAAGACGGGCAATAGAAAGTAGGTATTTATCAAATAAACTTAATTTACTGACCTTTTCATCTTTTAATTTTTCTAAGTTATATTCAATTAATAGCTTATTTATTTTATCTTCTATCTCACTTCTTTTAGTTTCTCTAACCTTTAAAAGATAATATAAATTTTCATAAACACTTTTTTTCTCAAAGAATACCGGACTTGCAGGAATATAACCCATATTAATATCACATTCGAAGTTTATCTTTTTTAGTGGTATTTCTTTTATATATACTTCTCCAGAATTTGGTTTTTCTAAACCTGCTAAAACTCTTAACATCGTTGTCTTTCCACTAAATTCAGGACCAAAAAAAGCAACTGCTTCTCCCTTTTTAATCTCTAAATTAATTTCAAACAGAGCATAAAACTCTTTAGTAAACTTTAAACTTAAATTTTTAACTATAATCATATTCTGCTCCACTAACAACAAAGTGTTAAATTGAGTATATATGAAAATATTAATTTTAACAAGTAAAATATTATCCAAAGATTGCTTTCAGTAAAATTCCAATTATAAAACTTAACAACGCTAAAAGTGCAGTACGAACTATTATCCATGAAGTATATCTCTTTTCTTTCTGTAAGTCTTTTTTAAAAATGAATCCCTTATTTTTTAAACTAACACAATAAATAGTTCCCTTTTTACTTTCACTTTGCACATAATCAATCATATTCTCTTTGGAAAGAGTTATCATTATCTCATCTAATTCAGACAAGGACAATATATATTTTTTCATTAAAATAAAATCAATAAATTCTTGTGCGGGAAAAAGTCGAGATTTACCTTTCTCGCAATTGTTAAAAATATATTCCATAACTATCTTTTCTTTTTTATCAAGCATTTAATATAATTATTAACAAATTGATAAAATTTATTTCTCCAAGTCTTCTGTGTTACATTCAAAATTTATATTTTTTGAATCAACTCCATAATTTATATTAATATCGAAAAAGTCTTTAACATCATCAAATTCTGTATATCTATGCGTCTTAATATAAAAATATACACCTTCTCTTTTATTATTTTCGTTTAACAACTCAACTATTTCTGTTGCGTGTTCAAAAGAATCAACAACTCCTAATTCGTCGTGTTCACAATCAGTATCGCAATAATTTACCCCTTGTGGTTCTTTCTTAATTATTCCAAACTTTTCTATAAATTTCATCTTGCCTCCAATAAAATTGTATTTTATCATATCATAATGTTAGGACTTATTAATAATATATATTAAATAAATTTAAAAAATTTTTATATTTTTCATATAAATTATAAAATTTTTATATTTTTGTCTTAAAAAGTATGGAATTTCTTTTAATTTCCATTTGGCGAATAAGCTTTTCTTTATCTTTTTCTATTCGTGACTTAGGCAAATTATTCTTTGGTGTTTCTGGTCTTGACATTATGTAATAACGAAGTTCGTCTAACGAGTGATCATTTTTCTTTGTAGGTGTATCGTTTTTGCCCCAAAAATAACCCTTCAATTCTCTAATAAGATTTATGCAATTTTTAAATATAAAAAGGCGAGGTTTGCCATTAGCATCTTTAAAATAAGATTTAACTCTATTAATTCCAGAATACAAATCTTTATCAACCTTAGTATTAACAGCAATGCCATTTTCAAAAAATAATTCAGTAACAGACTTAATTCCCGCTAATGTCTTTTGATTAGCAGCGGAGTCAATAATTGCCTCTATCTTTCCCCCAAATCCAGATTTCCAGCCTAACCGATTCGATATTCTTTTTATAGCATTAGAGTGATAAATTATATCTTTTTCTGCCTCAAAATGCTCTGCTATTACGTATACGTTCCCATCAAAGTCTACTGCATACCAATGTGCAGAAAGTGGATTATTTAATCCAGGGTCAATTGAAATGTTATCATACCATTTCTTTGGCAGATCAAAAGGCTCAATAATGTGAACTTCTGGATCAAACTCTGGATAAACTAATCCACCTTTTGCAATAAATTTTCCATAACAACGGCTTTGAAGTTCATCAGAACTCATTATTTTTTTTAAAGATTCGACTTCTTCTGAATTTAGGAAAGGATTATCGCTCCATTCCATATTTTCGCACCAAACTTCTTCGTCATTACTTTCATTTAAATAAATTTGATTATATACCCAACTCAGCCCCTTTAAAGGCGTCATTGTCCCAAAAACTTCACCGCATCTATCTATTATTCTCATTTTACATTCTTTATATATTTCTTCGGGCGGCTCTTCATCAAACCAAATATAGTTAAGCGAAGCTCCCTGGAATTTTTCTCTTCCTTGGTCACAACTCTTAAAACCTATTTTACTCAACCCTCCAAAGATATTATTTATCAAAATATAATCGATAACACCATTTTCTGGATAGTCTTTACTCCCACTCTCCATTATCACGTCGTAAATCCAATCTGGTTTTAAATAATGAAGTATTTTTGCTTGCGCTACATCTCTCTGTACTTGTCTAGAAAGAGAAATCGCCCAGATAAAAACATCTCCCCTATTTTTTCTATATGGGTGAATTCCCCGTGCAAGCCAAACACATTCAACTGCTCCACATTCAGTCTTTCCGCTTCTATTTCCACCAAAAACCCATCTGTTCCTTTTTAGGCATTTATGAAAATCCATTTGTTTTTTATGAATTTTTCCCTCTTTATTATATCTATCAATCGCTTCAAATCTCTCTCTATATTCTATTTCTTTATCAATAAGAGAGATTAATTTATAAATGTTCTTTCTAGTCATTCAAACCTCAAACTTTTACTATATACTTATATTTTCTAGTTTTTTGACATTTTTCTCGTACTCATGCTTTTATATTTAGCTTATAATCTAACCATGAAATCATTTAGAAAACTTTGTTGCATCTTTCTCTTTTCCCTATCTTTGGTATACTTCTCATCTTTTATGTTTTCTTTAAATATTAATGGCGTGTATGCGGAAAGTAAAGTGCAGTATGCCAAGATAATCTCTTCAAATGTTAAATTATATAAAACATTTTCCGGAAACGAAGACTATTCAAATTTCTATTTTGTCATTCCACAAAGTTATTTTGTTATTCTTCAACCATGTGATGATGAAAACTACTATGCCGCAACATATATTGATATAACCGGATATGTCAAACGAAGTGAAGTGCAATGTGTTAAAGGCACACCAATAACTCCTTTTGCAAACAACATAAGTTTTAGGGTCTTCATTCCCGGCGGAGTCGACCTTCGCTCAACTCCAACACAATCCGAGGGATTAAATACAATCGCCACCCTTCAATATTTAGAAACAAATTTAAAGTACTATGGAAAAATAGATGGCGAAGAAGCGATAAGCTACCGCTCAACAGAATGGTATTTTTGTAAATACTATAAAAACGGAATTTCGCAAAGCGGTTATGTATACTCCGCCTATTGCGATCTTCTTGCATCAATACCAGAAAATACAGAAATGTTAGAGTATATCGATGAACCTGAATTTGAAATTACTGAAACTTCGGGTGAAATAGAAGATGGAGGGATATTCTCAGACCTCCCTTCTATAACACAAATTATAATAATTGTGGCAGTATGCCTACCTTGTATTTTTATAATCTATCTATTATTTAAACCAACAAAAATAACTGCCAAAGTAATGGAAGATGCTGAATTAGAACCAAAAAGATATAAAAAATCCAAGATAAAGCATAAAGATTATTACGAATATGATGATTGATATTAAAGACTTAATTCTAAATTCTTGGAAGTAGACTTTTTTAGTTTTTTTACTACATTATTTATGTACTCTCCTATATCCTTCTCTTTATTTTCTTCTAAATTTTTATAAAACACGTCCATTATCCATCCTTCATTTTTACACAATCTTTCAAAATAGCAATTAATAAAATTGTTTTTCTTTAACCATTTTCCTAAGTCATCGTATGCCTTTTCCAATTTTCTAAAATATGTTCTATTACTAAACCCGAGAATAGAAGCTATCTCTGCGCTCTGTAATCCATCTATAAATTTCAAGATTAAAAGTTTTGCACTATTTTCTTCAATTCCCTTTAAAGCATTAAGGCAAATGATGTTTAGATTAATTAAATTAACTTTTCTCTGAGAAAGATTTATTATATCATTTGTAACAGTAAACGCACTTCGTTCAGTGAGTCTTTTAGAACTAACATAACCCGATGCCAAAGCTTTTTTATATATCAAAGAGTCAATAGCTTTAGTGACCCTTTCAAGATATCTTTGAATAGTTAACATTGTTTTTCCCCATATTTTTTCCATGTCCCCCCTCCATTTTACATAAAAATAAAAACGTCTATTAAAATTAGTATAATAAACAGTAAAATTCTAAAATGATAAGTAGACAACTGTCAACAATGTCTGCCAATAATGTATCAGTTTTTTTGCAAAATTCCAAATATTTTTACAATATTTTACAAAATTAGACATTTTTTTACAAAAATTAAAAATAAAACAGAAGAAAATTCTTCTGTTTTAATATTAAAAGTTTTATCTCTTATTTATTTGGATCTGTGTCAAAAAGAGCTTTTGCTTCCTCTAATGAGTTTTCATCTAAAACTGCTTCTGTTTTTATTACACCTTCCGGCGTTGTTGAAACTATTTGTGGTTTCGGCCTATACCCTTTTGCATTAAAGAAACTAGTTGTCACCCCTTCCCAACGAAGTTTAACAGTTCCCAATGATCCATTTCTATGCTTTGCTATTATAACTTCTGCCATTCCTGGTTCATCTTCACTAACAACATCGTTATACATATCCGCTTTGTAAATAAACATAACAATATCCGCATCTTGCTCAATCGCTCCGCTATCACGAAGATCGGACAAGACCGGTCTATGATCTCCTTTTCTCGTTTCAACAGCACGAGAAAGCTGTGAAAGTAATATAATAGGAACATCAAGTTCACGCGCTGCGATTTTGAGTGTTCTCGTAATTTCCGCAACTTCAAGCTGTTTATTGTCATATTTATTATTGTCAGAATTCATAAGTTGTAGATAGTCGACCATAACTAAATCAAGCCCTTTTTCTCTCTTTAATCTACGACATTTGGATAATATATCAATTGGTTTATTTACGCTTGAATCATCAATAAAGATATTTGCTTCAGACAACTTTTTACTTGCTTTTATGGCCGCCGCCCATTCCTCTATTGAGAGTTTACCTTTCAATGCCTTTTCCATACTAATTCCAGCAATAGAACAAACAGATCTTTGGGCAATTTGAACTTTTGGCATTTCAAGTGAGAATATAGCGCAATTTTTTCTACCTTCAATTGCAGCATAATTAATAATGTTCATAGCTAAAGAACTCTTACCAACACCAGGGCGTGCTGCAAGTAAAATAAGGTCAGACTTTTGAAGCCCATTTGTTATATAATCTAAATCATCAAATCCAGTTTTCAATCCTCTTAACGAAGAAGGGTCTTTAGCTATCTTATTAAATTTATCAATTACATCTTTTATTGCTCCATCTATATGTTCCAATGTTGAGAAGTCTTGTGTTTCAGCAATATCAAAAACTAATTTCTCTGCAAATTTCAAAGAATCTTCACTACTTAATGCACTATAAGCATTTTCAACAATTTTCTGCCCGCTATTTATGAGAACTCTTAAAAGAGAATCCCTGCGAACAAGGTCAACATAGTGTTTATAGTTAACAGCAGAAGGAACAGCATTAGTTAATAGAGTTATGTAATCAATCCCACCAACTGCATCAAGTTCACCAGTTTTTTCAAGTAAATCAGTTAGCGTAACAAAATCTATCGGCTTATTATTACGATAAAGCTCTGTCATTTTTTCATATATAATTTTATTGGCAGGGGAATAAAAATCTTCCTTTTTTAATGTTGATATCACATTTATTGGAACTTCGTTATCAATCAAAAGACACCCTAAAACAGATTGCTCTGCTTCAATGCTATGAGGCATAGTTTTAAACGATTCTTTATTGGTATCTTTTTTCATTTTTTCTCCTAAAATTCTAATCTGCAAATGGATCTCTTGGCTTATCTTTATTCTTTTTCTTGATATTCTTAGAAAAAAGCCAAAAGCCTAATTCCATAAGTCCAATAACTGCTCCCCAGCAAACAATAGTTAGAAAAAGTTGAAGGCCATAGGATAAATTAATCCACCAAAAAAGCGTTGCAAACCCAATACCGAAAGGTATAGAAATAAGCACTTCAATAACCCTTCTTCTAAGGTTTTTTTTAAAAACTCTTTTTTCAGAATTTGAATTTAACATGCAAAAATTATAACATAAAAAAAGGTAAAGTCAAATTAATTAAATCATTCCTTTTTACTTATCTCTTTAACATTTTTTCCATCATCTTTCTTAAAATATATATAAATTAAAGAACCAGCTAGGAAAATCATTGTTAAAGTTAAAGCTAAAATATACCAGACATATCTATTTGCCTCAATTCTATAAAATATAAAAACATTTTCTTCACTCTCATCAAAATAGTGTAAAGACCCCTCAGTCATATCAAAAGTTTGTCCATTCGAATGTATTCTTCTGTTTGAAGAAAGAAACATAAAACTAACTGTTGTGCCTGAAAAAATCTCTTCTGCCTCTTGCCCAAATTCATTAGTAATAATTGTAGATAAACTATCATTAAAATAGTCGCTTACCAAAGATGTAATCATATTATTTGGCAACTCTGTAAATAAACTTGTATATTCTTCTGTCACTTTAGTTGTAAAAAGGCTATTTTCAATTTGATTTTCTTCTATCTCTCCACCATATCTTATAAAATATCTTGAAGCGGTTGTAGAGTGAAATCTCATTTCAATAATATAAGATTCATTGTCCCAGCCACAATAAAAATCTAAATGATTTCTATATATTATTTTGTCATTACTCGTTATTAATCCATCATCATATAACTCATTAATTATATTTCTATACTTCAAAGTTAATTGATCTATATATAACGCCGATTTAGATTCTATATCATCTTTAATCATCTCAATTTCTTCTATACTATCAACACCCATTTCAGTTAAATTTTCATCATCATAACTTATTGTTGCATAAATAGATGTAAGGTTTGTATTAACATAAGTTGGGGTTATCGCTCCACAACCAGAAAATAAAATTGTAATCATAAAAACTAAAA